>NZ_BAABGA010000049.1:0-178780 GCF_039541335.1 Novipirellula rosea
ACGTACGCGTGCATCTCGCCAAGGCGAGTAAAACTAAGTTCGGCCATGACAGTGCTTTGATCCCTCCCGGAGGCGAAAAGCCGTAGGGGTATTCACACAGATCCCTTATTTACCGCGTAGAAAGAGGCTGGCTCAATTTGTCGCCAATTAGAGGAACTTTGGCCTTTCAATTCGCTCTAGGCGCCCGTATAAAATAAAAGCACTAGTCACGACTTGCATGACTAGTGCCGTCTTGGCGGGGTCAATCTGGCCGTCACAACCTTATGACCTCGATCATCTACGAATTAGGACGAGTAGCTAACGCTGCTCGTCCTTTTTCGTTTCCACAGGGGGGACCTGCGTCCCCGCGATATGGATTGCACCACATCCGATGTTGACCGTCCTTCCCAAGCAAATGGCAATAATTACGATCGCGGTCGCGAGCAGAGCCAAGAGCACCACCGTATCCCAGGGTAGTGTCTGAATGGCCGTAAAGAGGTTTTGCATGTTTTCTCCGTAAAGGGTATGCAAGAGACAAATGGAAAATCGCGTTCCTTTACGCGATCGATAGGTAGTACAGCGATAAACTAAATTGCTGTCAAATCGAATTTTGAGGCATCATAATGGGCCTTTTTTGAGGCTCCAATTCGGGTCCGCGAGATGCGGTCAACCGCATTCGCTGGAGCCAACCTCACCAAGCACCTTTGAAACCTCAGGTGTTTCGTGTCGATATATTCCTTTCTATTCGAGGGTATGGAGCTGGTTTAAGTCTTGCTATGTGAACGAACGGCATGATCCGTTTCGCCTAGGCCGACTACTTGTCAAGTCTGTAGATGCTTGGTCATTGGCACTTTTGGGAATACCTTCGAGTGATTTCCCAAATGCCATCAAACATGGATTTGCATAAATCTACCGTTAGATTTACGGTTTGGGTACTCTATTTCACTACAAAACAATGCATTCACTTGCAAAACGGGGACACACACAGTCCGAGTCGCTAGGTTGGCGCAACACAAGTGATATGTGCGGAGGAATTACGAGCAAATTTTCGCCCCGTAGACGCCCTCGGGGCTTTCGAGGCGTAGAGATTGTCGTCCAATCGATCCAAACGCAGGAGAATCGACGGTGGGGGCCTACGGGGGCGAAGAAAAGGTACGGGCGCAGAAAAGGTTCGCGGACTCTTTCGCGTGCTGAAAAAGGTAGTTTTGCGCTCCGGTGATTTGGTTTTCCGCCCACCGGTCGAGGCCTCAGGATGCATTCTTTAATCGAGATGACGGGGACACGTCGCCTCGGCTCGCGCCCCGCTTAGACTCAGGTTAGACACTCCGCCGTTCGTATCATCCGGATGGCTGTGGTTTGGGTGGATTGGGAAATCAATGACTAGAGGCATCTGTTTGCCAGACGCGGATGCGAATGAAAATTGGCGCTGCTTTGCGATTTGAGTTCCTGTTATCCTGCCACGCGGTCATCCTGCTGACTCTATTCCGTGAAACCTGCACCACTTTGAGGTCGTTCATCGTGTTTTTTAAGCCGAAAGCTAACCTGTCCGACGCCGAAAAGTCGCGGATTGAACTTTGCTTGCAACAGATTGCCGAATGCGTTGGCTTCGAGCGTTTCACGCTTCCTGTGCTGAACCGAAAGACGTTGCTCGCGGTGTACGAATCCGAGCGAGACCCGCAACAGGTGATTCAGTTCCTAGGCAAACACCTTGACCATGATGTCAGCGGGATTCAGGTTCGCGTTTTCCCACAGATTGCCCAGAGTACTTGCGGCGGTGGATGCGGTGGAGGTTCTTGCGATGGCCCCAGCGGGCTGCCGGGCCGATACGATGCGGCCGAGCGAACGATCACTCTTGATATACAGATTGACAGCGATCCACCCATGGGGCTCGCCACCCTGATCAACGGGGTTGTCTGCGACCTGCTTTCTCAAAACAACCTCGATTCGGAACGCCTGCCCGAACGGGTCGACCTTGCCGTTGTCGGGACGGGACTTGGCATGATCCGCAACCGCATTGGCCTCGTCGCAAAGCAGTCGACTTGCTGGGATTCGACGCAGTGGGAGCTTATCCCGCGACCGTTCCTTGATTGCCAATCACTCGCGTACGCCAATGCGATCGCGGCCTGGGCTCGCGACGATGCGACGCCCGAGTGGTCAAGCGATCTGCCCAGTGACGTCAAAAGCCCAATGCGGAAATCGCTAAAGTTCTTGTTGAAAACGAATGACTCCTTTTTTCAACCGCGAGCGAAGCGATCTTTGTTGACGCAGTCGCAAAGCGAATGGTGGAAATTGGCAGCAAGTGCGTCCGCATCGAATCAAGTGATCGCGATTCGGCATTTGGAGTCCGACGGCAAGCTGGATGACCCGCAAGAATCACTGCTTTTGGAAAAGTTGTCTGCAACCAGCCGTGCGATTATTCTCAATGCGATCGCGGCAACCGAACGGATGGTTTCCAAGCACGAAGCGGTTGCCAGCGAAGCGGTTGTTCGTGAACTTCGCACACTGACCGACCATCGTGACGACGAAATCCGCGCGAAAGCCATGTGTGTCCTCGCGGGACTGGGTAAGTTGGATGAAGCAACGGTCGAGACCGCTGCGATAATGTTGGAAGACCATCAAAAGCACCTCGTTTTCGCCGGCGTGTACGCGCTATCCACACTCGACTCCGTCCCCGAGCGAGTCGTCCCGTCCATCGATCGGTGTTTTGTGCGTGTGTTGCGAGCGTGTGACTACGAGTTCATCGATTTGATTGTGGCGGCCTATCGGCGTTGGCTCGATGATCCTCAATCGCACTTTGAAGGTCTGCTACAGGACAGTCCTGAGCATCTGCCGATTGCGATGGAGACACTGCAGAAGGCTCCCGAACCACTCGTGCAAATCCGTCGCGGGGCTTGACGGAAGGTTGGAAGACGACCTTGTCGTGCTTGATCGGATCCCACGGAAAGACGAATCCATCGGCATCGATGTCAACACGATCAGGTAGGTTAGGTTCGAAGTGGAGAGGGACTCGTGCCCGCGTTCACGACTGACGAAACGAGGCGTCCTAGCAGCTGTTCGAAAATAACTTCGTCATTCGAGTTTTGTTACAAATCACGTGGGTGAAGTGTTTTCTATGTAGTGGACGAGGCTACGAGTCCCGTCGTGCCCTAAGTCGCTGGGACTCGTAGCCTCGTCCACTACCTCCAAAGCTGGTCGACCTACGCCTATTCCAGTAAATCTCTAGCGGAACGGCCCAAACGCCACCGGAAGGTTCATGTCATTTGGACAATATTCTAAAATGACGAAGTTATTTCCGAACGGTTCCTTAGAACCAATCATTCGTGTCCGTCCCGGACGATCATTTTTGTTACTCAATTATTTTTGTTACTTGATCGGTTTTGGAGCGAACGCATCGGGGCGATCAAGATTGAAATAGTGGCCGTGATCGGCGGTCAGAATCAATGCCGTTTCGTCCCAGCCCCCATGCTGCTCGATCCACGACACGACGGCGGCAAATGCGTCGTCGCCGCTGTGGACCGCACCAATCGAATTGTCGATGTTGTTCGAGTGATTTGCCCAGTCGACATCACCGCTTTCAATCATCAACCACCAACGGTCGGAACGTGAATCGAGAACGTCGAGTGCCGCGATCGCCATCTGATCCAATTTGACGTTTTCGTGCAGATCCGCTTCGCTATAGACTTCAGCCTTTTCGGGTTTTGAACTGCCGTAGCTGACCACGGGATCGTAGTTGCCATCCGCGGTTTGATACGGCAAGTGACCGCCTTGAGCGCCAAAGTAACCAAACAAACGGTTGTCGCTCTCTTTGGCTTTGCGGACCGCCTCGCTAAGGACTTTAGGCCCCGCAACGCCTGGGGTTCGCTGAGCCACGACATAGTTGCCGCCGTTGTTGACGTCGATCGCAGACAAGTCGTCCGCCGCGACGTACTTGTTGCCTGGAACGTAGTTATCGCCCTGTGCGCCGTCTTTGTCTTTGTCGATCCCCCAGCCGCCTCCGATCAACACATCCACTCCGGGCAAACCGCCAGGATGGAAAACCGAGGGTCGGCCGATCAGGTCGCGTGTCAAATCTTGGTAATCATTGCGATGCACGTTGTTTCCATAAGCACAACCTGGTGTTGCGTGGCTGATCGGCACACTCGTCACCACCCCGATCGCAAAGCCATCGTCTTGTAACTTGCGAGCGATCGGCAGCACTTCGCGGCCCATGAAATCAACGTTCATCGCATCGTTGTAAGTCTTGATTCCGCTCGTCAATGACGTCGCGGTTGCTGAGGATTCTGCGTAGGCATGTTTGGTCTTTTTGCTCTTACCGATCGGATAGTCGGCGTCGACCACCGGACGCCAGGGTGCGTCGCCGCCGAGCGAGGCGTCATAGCCGCCACGAAGTTTGCCGTCCGGATTCACAACAGTTTGGTTATTCACGTCCACCGACGTGCCTTCGTTGTGAGGGCTGGTGACACAATAGCCGAAGTCCGTTTTCGCACCGTGGTAGTCCAGAAAGTGCAGTCCTTCGCCACGACCTTCGTGGTAGATTTTGCCGGACCTTGCGATCGCGGCAACTCGCGTGGTATCCCAATCCATTCCGTCGAATACAAACAAGATCACACGCTTCTTGCCGGATTCGATTGCCGACGTTTGCAGCCGATACACATCGGTCTGGTCAAAGTATTCCGCCTTGGGATTGACCGTGTTCTCAGGAACGTAGCCGTAAAGTTTTTCGATTGCCGACGCATCGCGATACAAGCTGTTCTTTCCGCTGACCGAATCCAAATCGATCCCGAAGGTGTAAACGGGAATCAAGCGATTGCTGTGCGTTTTCCAGCTCGAATACTTCTCGGGTGAGGGCCCCCAGTGCCCCCAATCGGCGCGTCGGCTGGTAACCGCATCTGTCTGCATTTTCGCGATGGGATCGACGTTTTCCGCCACGGCCGGCCGGAAAACATCCAAAATCATCAGGAAGACGAACACTGACAAACAAAACCTGGACCCGGGGATTGAATGCATTATTTACACTTCGATTCGTAGGCGGGAGGATGGAGGGAGAGCTTTAGGAGGGAAGCCTTGGACGGTTATGATAGTCGATCGCGAATCCGAACACAGCACATGACGACGCCTGTTTTGCAAAAGTCCGAAGCACGAGGGCAAAAAAGGAAACGGGACGTGGCAGGAGCGGAATCAAACGTTAGCCGTTTCGGCATACGCGGTGACGCCGTTTCTGCGTAACGGAACTCGTCAAGATTTTCGAGGGGCATTGGTTAATCGAACGAAAGTCTTGACGACTTCCACTACGCTAAATCAGCACGAACTCGATTAAAAAACACTTCACAGCGTTGGATGCGGGCTTGCTTCCGCGTGCTGGCGGAGGCCGGTCATTGTTTGGCTCTGTATTTGCGAAGCCCTTGTTTGATTTGTCCCCGAAATCGGAGCTGCAACCATGGTCGTCGAGTCTTTTATCGGAGCATGCATCCTGGCGCTGGTCCACCTATTTGCGGGGCGTCTTCGTTTCCTTGACGTGATCCCTCGTAGTCGCTGGCTCTCGATCGCCGGCGGCGTGGCCGTTGCCTATGCCCTGGTGCATTTGTTGCCTGAACTGCAACAGCATCACGAGGTACTTCGTACAGCGACGTCCGAACATGGTTTCCAGTGGCTCGGCGATCACCTGTTGTGGCTGCTGGTCTTGGCCGGATTGGTGGTTTTCTACGGTCTCGAGAAGATGGCGATCCGTTCAAAAACAAAGTCGGGTGAACCAACGAGCCCCGCGTTCTGGTTGCACATCATTTCTTATGCGATCTACAACGCGCTACTGGGCTACTTGTTGGTGCGCGAAGATCGGGGGCTGCAATCGCTGGCGTTGTATTTGGTTGGCATCGGATTGCATTTTTTGGTCAACGACCATGGATTGCGGCAACACCATCGTCAGCGTTACCACCACGCTGGCCGCTGGGTGCTGTCCGCGGCGGTGTTAGCGGGATGGGCAGTCGGCGTGACCACCGAGCTTCATGAAGCATTGACCGCAGCGACGATCGCGTTTTTGTCGGGCGGGATTCTGCTGAACACGTTCAAGGAAGAGTTGCCTGAAGAACGAGAGAGCCGATTTTGGGCGTTTGCGTTAGGTGCGTTTAGCTACGCAGGTTTGTTGCTCGTTGTGTGAGAACCCAAAAAGCGAATTTCGCCAGCGATTAAGGCAGGTAGCCCAATGCTGGCGAATTTCGCGAGACGTTCTCAGTTTGACAATCCAACCGTTACCGCTTATCGAAAGCTAGACATCAACTTTTCGCGGCTGGTCAATTGCACCCTGACCGTTTGTTCTTCATCTTCACGTCGGATTTTGACGCGAACATTCTCCGCTGGCTTCTTATCCTTGATCATCTTGACCAAGCCTGCGGGGGAATCGACCGAGTCGCCGTTGATCGAGACGATTGCATCGCCGGCCTGCAAGTTAGTCTCCGCCGCTGGGCTTTGCGGATGGATGCCGAGAATCACGACGCCTTCGTCCGTTTCGCCCACTGCGATACCAAGTGCCGCCTGTGACGCGTTGGCGTCATCGCCGGATCGTTGATTATCGCCGGATCGCTGATTGTCTGACGCGTGTGCCGATGCGCGATCGGATTGATTCGACGATTCGCGCGTATGACGGCTTGAATCCTGTGTGGATCGACGAGCGTCATCGCGAGCATCGCTGCGGCCACGTGCTCGATCGCGACGAGCCACTTGCTTTGGCGGCGACACATTCACCGATTTTCCATTGGCCATGACCTCGTCGGCCACCATCGCGGGTTCGCCGTTCATCTTTGCGGGTCGCACGATCAACCGCAGTTCGTCCCCCTCGCTCAGATTCAGCTGGTCCACCTTCGATTTTGCTCCAAGGTTGACGGTTGCTTTTTTGCCGTTTTGGCATTGGACTTCGGCGATCACGAATTGGCTATCGTAATTTCGAAATTGGGCGGTTCGCAAGCTAAGCAGCTCGGCGCGAACCCGTTTTGCATTACGACTGGACGGCAAATTAACCGTAACCTTGTCGCCGCCGCTGGACACCGTGCTGGCTAGCAACATCGACTTGTCATTGACTCGTCCTTTTCGGCCGGTGATGGTAATCTCATCACCTTCGCCAAGATTCAATTGCTTGATCTGCGATTTAGGACCGAGGACCGCTTTGGCTGGCCAATTGTCTTCGCTGCGAATGCGAGCGATGACACAAGGTTCGTCCATGCCCACGATCGTTTCCGATCTCAATTGCAAAATCTTTCCAGAGACAGTTTCCTGGGATCGATTCGCCGCTTGACGACTTTGCGATTGGTTGCGATCGCGATTTTCGGCCGCTTGATTGGATGCGACAGCGTGCTCGCCTCGCTGCGCCGAAGCATTTTGATGCCGAGCATTGTGCTGCTGCGAACGATCACGCTGATCATCATGTTTTTGCGTGTTACGTTTCTGAGCATTTCGGCTGTGGGCATCGCGGTTTTGAGCATCACGATTTGCACGCTGACGGCTGCTTTCTCGAGCCTTCTCGAGGTCGTAGGTGAAAATCGTTTCGACCGCATCAAAGCTGCCATCGTTGTCATAGTCGATGGCCATGCGAATCCACCCACTCGGCGAGACTCGATAGTTGGGATCGCTGCTGGTCTGTGATTGACGCTGTGAAGATTGACTCTGCGAATCACTCCCGCGCTGGCTCTCTTGCTGGTGGTTCTTTTCGCTCTGCGAGTCCGAGGCTGAGCGGGCGTCGTTATCGCCGGCCAGTGCTAGGCCGCTTGTGCATAGTGATGCAAGACAAACGGTCGTGAAGAGTTTATGAAATCTCATTGCGTTTGTTCCTAAAGATTGGGGAAAGGCGGATGAACTCAGATGAACTGAGTCGCCATGAATTGACTCGTGGTGACGCGAGTCGCTGCATGGATCTATTCGTAAAATTCGTCGTACCGATCGACACCGACTGGACCCTCGTCGTCTAGTCCGTATTCGTTGTCGTCGTACCAATTATCGAAGTCGGGTTCGTCGTCATACCAGTCGTTGCTGTAGTAGTTGTCGCCGTACCACGCTTCGCCATTGTCGTACTCGTTGTTGTCGTAATAGCCACCGAAGTAGTCATTTTCATAATTGACGGACGGGTCCGAGTTGAACCAGTCGCTTGGGTCATACCATTCCTCTTCGTGATACCCCTTGTCAGGGTCCCACTCGTAATCGTCTGCGGTTGCCGGTTGGAATGAAACGACGGCAAGGGCGATGGCACTAGCCAGACTCGCTAGCCAAGATCGTGTGTTGATTCGCATTGGTTAGCTCCATGTGAATGTTGATTGAAGGTTTCGTAGACATAAGTGTTCGCTGAAACAACAAATTGGTGGGTGGTGATCGACCATGTTTTGGCATGACACGCCTCGTGTTAGGTATGGTTGGACAAACGACATAAAACTGCGTTACCTACCACGACTCCCGCAACGAGCGCGCCCAGATAGCAAGGCTCACATAAAAAACCTTCAGATCACCTCCGGATCACGATCTCGTTGAACGCGTGGTGGTGTGGGCGGAAAACATTCGCGTCCGACGTAGAAGACAGCGATCAACACCAGTGCTGTCGCCAACGCTTGCAAATCGCATTTCGGTTTGCCGAACCAGCTGGTTCGCGCAGAGACAAACGACCGATCAGCATCGAGGGCGTCTGCATTCACCGCTACGCCCGTGTGTAGATCCGACAGCGGAGCCAACTCAATTTGCCGTAGCGGAAGTCGTCAACGGCATGTTGATTCAATCGATCTTCGAAAATTGATGTTAGCCGTTTTGGCCGTTAGCCCCGGTTCAGTGATGACGAAACCGGGGCTGGCGATGGACTGCTAAAACTCTGGTAGCGACGTCGGTTATTGAGGTGAGTTTTTCTTCCAGCATCTAACGCAGTCACCTCTCCACCGACGAACGAGACTGCTGATTTAGTAGCAATCGCATAGGCCGGAGGCCGAAACATGACCTGCCGTTGGCGTGAGCTAACGGTTTAGCGGCGACCTGTCGCCGTAAGGCCGGAGGCCGACACACTGACGGCAGAGTGTGTCGCCCGTTGGGCTATGTTTTCCCACCTCCACTAGCCGGTGGCTCACGCCACCGGCAGAGGGTGTGTCGGCCTCCGGCCTGCAATCAATGCTATCAAACCAGCAGTCTTCGAATTTGGTGGAGAGGTGGCAGAAAGCCAGCGCAACCAAAAATCATAACAAGCCCACTGTTTTAGCGGCCCAGACTGGCGCCTCAGCGGCTAACTAATTCAACAGGCCGTCAACGGCTTTCGTTCCACGACGCATGCCCCCACGAAACTCTTGACGAGTTCCGCTACTGAGGGTGCATCGCCGAGATCTGGCTCGTGAATTTCGGTTAGACAACGTCGCGAGAATCGCGTTCATTTCCCAAGGACGAAGCGAACGTCTATTCTTCAATCTTGGCATTTGCGTTGGCGGCGGCGTAGGCATTGTGCCCCGTCGACTCGCCTGGCAAGACGGGATGCTGATTCGCGGGCAGAAACGCTGCATGTTCGGACACGATCGCTTCGTACTCGGGGTTGGCCGCCAAATTCGTCCACTCATGCGGATCTTTACGCAAGTCGTACAGTTCACGTGATCCATCGTGATATTGAATGAAGCGATAGCGAGTCGAGCGAATGGAAAAATTGCCCAGACCAAAACTGGTCACGGCCGGGTGCGTCCAAGTTTGCTGTGGATCCTTCATCAGCGGAACCAGGCTGTTGCCTTCCAATGCCGCATCCTCAGGCAAACCGGCGAGATGCAGCAGAGTCGGAAAGACATCCACCAACTCGGCAGGAGGTTTGGTTGTTTGACCGGCGGCGAACCCCGGCGCTGAAACGATCAGCGGCACGCGAGTGCCGTCTTCCCACAACGACCGCTTCGCCCAACGCTGTTTCTCGCCCAGGTGAAAACCGTGGTCCGAAAACAGGACGACAATGGTGTTGTCCGCATATTCGCTTGATTGCAACGCATCCAAAACCATTCCGACGCAGTGGTCAGCAAACGTGACCGAAGCCAAGTACGATTGGACCGCATGCTCCCATTGCCCTGCTTCGGTGACCCAATCATGAGTCGGCGAAACGTGCATCAAATTGGTCAAGTCAATCGCATATTGGCTGAGGTCGTCGCGGTCGTCCTCACGAACCAGCGGCAATTGAATGTCTTTCAGCGGATGCATATCGAACCACTTTTGCGGTGCATACATTGGCACGTGAGGTCGATAGAACCCGACTCCCATAAAAAACGGCTTGTCGTGATTTGTTTCGAGCTGCTTGACCGCCCACTTAGCCGCTTTCATGTCTGGCATTTGGTCATCGTCTTCGGGATAGACGCCCCAATCCCAGAGCGGGTGACCATGCGGCTGAGAAATCTTCTTCTCGGGTCTTGGTCCAAATCCGCCCGACGGCTGATACTCTTGAAAAAAGCGTTTGTCACCGGTGTGAAAGATCTTGCCCGACGCCATCGTCTTGTAGCCGTTGGCGGCAAACACCTCGGGCAGCGTCTTGACGCCTTCGAGTGCAGGTGCTTGCTTCAGGTCCGGCGACAAAAAGTAGATGCCGGTGGTGTGCGGATAACGCCCTGTCATCATGCTGGCACGCGACGGGTTGCAGACGGGTGACTGACAATGCGCGTTGTCAAACAGCGTTCCCATTCCCGCCAATCGGTCGATGTTGGGCGTCTTGGCCTGAGGATGTCCGCCCAGACAACCGACCCAATCATTCAGATCATCAATCGAAATCAGCAACACGTTCGGTTTCTCGGCCGCGTGCGTGGTGCCGATCCCCATGCTGGGAAAGGAGGCAAAGCAAAGACAGATCAGAGGGAAAAGTCTATACAACATGAAAGTTCGTCTAGCAAATTCAGGGCGGGGAATGATTTTGGGGAAGGACTAATCTTAGCCTAATTTATCCTTCGTCTGCCACCGAACTGCGAGCTGAAACTAGAAATCTGTTGCTCGTGGCCTTGTTTGCGGCGAAACCGTCTCAAGTCAGTTGAGAGGAAATCGGGTCAAACAGGGGCCCCGTAGCGTTCGACCTTGGCGAATAGTTCCTGCGACTGAAACGGCTTTGAAACGTAGTCGTCCATTCCGCAGTCGAGGCACTGTTCGCGATCCCCCTTCATGGCATTCGCGGTCATCGCCACAATCGGGATGTGTTTGCCACTTGTTTTTTCGCAAGCGCGAATTTCACGTGTCGCTTCATAGCCATCCATGATTGGCATTTGAACGTCCATCAGGACAACATCAAATTTCGCGGGATCCGACGCCAGCAGCGTATCGACGGCTTCGCGTCCGTTGTTGGCGACGACGACGGTATGACCGCGTTTCTCGAGCAGCGAAACAGCGACCTTTTGATTCACCAAGCCATCTTCGACAAGCAAGATACGAGCGTGCACGTGGCTACAATCGCCGGCGGCCTCCGCACACCGATGCGGCTCAGTCGACTCGTCGCTTCCCAGTGTCGTCGTGACGGCCTGAAGCAACGTCGAGTGTTTGATCGGCTTGGGCAAACACCGCTCGACGTTCCACTTCCGAGCAAAGTTGCTATCCAGTGCCGCAGAGCCCGACGTCATCCACATGATGTGCATCGCTGAGAGCGTCGGGTCTTCATGCTGGCGGATCCGTCCGACAAGTTGCGAAGCGTCGTCATTCGCGATTGTCCCATCGGCAAGCAGGAGTGAGTAGGGATGACCACGATCGCAGGCCGGTTCTAGTTCTGCCATCGCGGCGTCGCCATCGGGAACCGCCGCGGCCGACAGCCCCCACTGCGTCAGCAGCTCAACCAGGATTTCGCGAGTGGTGCGGTGGGCGTCAACCACCAGCACAGATTGTCCGACCAGTGCATTGGAGATTTCGCACGGTGCTTGCTTGGGTGCAACACGTAGCCGCACCACAAATTGGAAATTGCTTCCTTTACCAAGCTCGCTTTCGACCCAAATTCGGCCGTTCATCAACTCCGCCAGCCGTTTTGAAATGGACAACCCCAATCCGGTTCCACCGAAGCGACGCGTCGTCGTACATTCGGCCTGGCTGAACATGTCAAACACGCGCGACAGTTGGTCGGGTGCGATGCCGATCCCGCTGTCACGAACGGAAACGTGTAACATCAGCGAATCGCCGGTCTGCGATTCAATTCCAACGTCCACCACAACCTCGCCCTGTTCGGTGAATTTGATCGCGTTGCCGGTCAGATTCATGACAATTTGGCGTAGCCGCGTCGGATCGCCGACAAGCGTGTCAGGGACGTCGGGTGAGATACGATATGCCAACTCGAGTTGTTTCTCGGCCGCACGGTTACTGATCGTCAGCAGAGTATCGCCGATCGTGTCTCGCAAACCAAACGGGATGCATTCCAGTTCAAGCTTGTCCGCTTCGATCTTCGAAAAATCCAAGATGTCGTTCAGCAATTGCATCAAGGCGTCGGCGGATTGCCGGACAATGTTTTGATAGTCACGCTGTTCGTAGCTCATGTCGGTGCGAAGCAGCAACTCGGTCATGCCGATGATCCCGTTCATCGGAGTACGAATTTCGTGGCTCATCGAAGCAAGAAATTCGCTCTTAGCCTGATTGGCCGCCTCGGCACGCTGCTCTTCACGGATCGCGATTTCATTAAGTCGTCGCATCGGCCGGTAGACGAACCATCGCGTAATGACAATCGATGTCCCGGAGACGGCGAGCGACATCACCAGGCCAAGCGCAACCGCAAAAATCATGTCATGCCGAATCTCATCGATCACTGCCCGGCGGGACATCACCAGATTGACGTGGCCAATGGTTTGACCATCAAATCGAACCGCCGTCCTGGCTACCACATGCTGCGACGAACTCAAGTAACCCGCCAGATCGGTCTCGGGCACCCCGGGTTGACGCCGCGACGCCACAATTTCGGCTTCATCGGCGACTTGGACGAACTCGATTTCCTGGTTCGTGAGACTCGCACCTAATAGATCGCCGATCGCGCGTTCGTCAATGTTCCAAAGCGGCGTCGCGATACTGGTTGCGACTGCCCCCGCCGTGCGATCCGCTTGTTCGCGAATCCGATCATCAAATTGAGTGATCGTCAAGACCGCCGCGACCACGACAAATAACCCGAGGGTGATCAGAATTGTGGTCACCAACGCGATCACATACCGCAACGTGATTCCGTGTTCGTCCACACGCTCATTCACACGCTGGTTGGTTCGAGAGTTCACATGGGAGACTGCGTTCATCGCGTTTCCCCGTCGCGCTGTCGTTCCGCTGATTCCGTCTTCGCCGGAGTCGACGCATTTTTCTCTGAACTGTTGCCCTCCCCAGCGCCATCGTCTTTCTCGGAGCCATTGTCATTCTCAAGAGGCGGGTTCTTCTTTAGCCCCCTATCCGTCGCAGCGGCACCGAGATCGAAACGATACGTCGATTGATTGGGGCGGTCCAACAACGAAAATTGGCGAAAATCCGTTTCGCGCCAGGTCTCGCGACTGAGCACCTCGCGATACCCTGCCAAGTTTTCGCGTGTAATCAATCGCATCGGCGAATCGTAATGGGTGGGGATCCTTGTAAGGTCGATGCCGTGAAAGAAGTCATACAGCAACACAATGCACCAACCACCTTCCATCACATGGCCACCGACCGTCGCAAACAGCACCCGCTGGGCGATCAGATCCAACGCTTCTGGCGTCGCATCAACTCCTCCAATGATCACATCAGTCCCCGGTGTTTTTCCTCGATCTTGCATCGCCGCGATGGCTCCGATCGCCATCGCGTCGCTGGCGGACCAGATCACCGATGACTCGGGATAGCGTCGATCCAGAATGCGGCAGCGAAATCGCGCCAGTTCTTGGCTCCAATCAGCCGCAACGACTTGATCCAAGACGACTTCGTCACTGCGTCTGGCGATCGCGTCGTGAAGTCCGGCCATGCGTTGGATCGAAGCTCCATCCGATATCACCCCGCTTAAACCAATGATATGCAGTTTGCCATCGGCGGCGAGCCGTTGTGGTGAGCGCAGCGCTTCATCGATCAATGCATTGGCAAGCTGAAAACCAGCATCGTAGTCATCGGGCAACACTTCCGCCAACCAGTACGTTAGCTTCGTTCGCGGTTGCCCAAGTTCCTCGCTCTGTTCGGGCTGCAGCCCCGCGTTGACAAGGACCGCCGGTACCTGTCGCCGATCGGCGATTCGCAAAAACCGGGGACCGCCCCTTTTGAAACTCTGGAACACAATCGCATCTGGTTTGTTCTCGCGGTCACAAACATCACGAATTTGGGACACCATACGATTGCGACTGTTGCCAGCGAAGAAGACCTCCAACTGGATCCCGAGATCATCGGAAACCTCGCCCATGAACTCGACGAAAGGTCCCCAAAACGCATCGTCCTGATCTCGCGGCGTAAACATCGCGACGTGAAATTTCCGTTCGCCGGCCTCGGTGTCCTCACTGTGCAATTTTCCGGTCGTGATTTGAAGAACGCCAGCGAAAACGATCAGTGTCACCCATCCGCAGCCGAAACGAGACGCTCGGCAAATCGGCGTCGGAATGAGTGAACGTATGTCGACAGTTTTGTGCAGAGATCGCATAGCAAAACTCGCTCGTCGATGAGGGCAGCGCAATCGCCGAATCGATGTCACAACCCCATCGGATGCCGGAATCTAACGACTTGTCGCATGGGTCATTGTAACAGTCCAACAACCCAGCATTCGCATTTTGAAGTTGCGCTATTGTCATTTTTCCTGGCAAATCCTAACCCGACGCGTTAGTTTTGAAGTTGCGCGTTTAGACATTCTTCGGGCCAAAGGCCCAGCAATTTGCCTAGCCTGGCCCAACGGGCCAGGTTTTAGATGCAAAGAAACCTAAGGGCCAAAGGCCCGGCCATTTGCCAGCCGCTCTATATAAATCCGAGTAAACGGCCGGACCGTTGGCCCTACAATTCATTGGTTTTCTTGGTCCCAGCCCGTTGGGCTGGGCTAGGTAAACGTCCGGGGCTTTGCCCCTAAATACAAAAGCGCAACTTCAAAACTTACGCTTCGGGTTGTGAAAAACGCGCAACTTCAAAACATTCGCATTGGCTTGTAAAAAGCACGGATTTGCGATTTCCCAAGACCGAAAGAAACGTGCGATTCGATCCCGCTAGCCAACTCTTCCCGTTGCCAATTTGGACCGCCGTTCAACATGCTGTTTCGCGGTCAGGTCAATCCGAGTTTTCGCGATAATCAAGTGGTCGCATCCCCGTCAATCGATGGAAGGTTCGATAGAACGTCGACAGTTCATCAAACCCACTTTGAAATGCAATCGATGTCACCTTGCTTTGCGTGTTGCGAAGCAAGGTCTTGGCATGATCGATCCGTCGTTCGTTCAAATAGGCCAGCCATGTCTTTCCCGTCCTGTCACGAAAATCATTCGTGAATTTGCGGCGAGACATATTACAAGCTCGGGCGGCCGCATCGACGGTCAACTGTTCAAAGAAGTTCAGATCCAACCACAGCAAATATTCGTCAATCGCATCCAAGGGGCGCGTGTCGACAAGATCGCCGCTTTGCGCACTGTTGGCCGCAATCTGCCCGCCAGACGCCAATGCAAGCTGGGCAAAAATCTCGATCGCCGCTGCGATCGCCGACAACGTCGAAGCCGAACTGGGTTGTGAGACGAGATACAGCAAGCGACGGAATCGTCGTTCGATGTTCAGCAGCGACATTCGATGACGAGGAAGTTTACCGATCGGGATCATCGTTTCAATTTCGGCACAAGGCGTGATCTTTTGAGGGTCGATCGCCAATCCATACAACGAAATCGGATGCCGCGGTGCATCGATAATCCGGTGTCTCATCCTGGCCGGGATCAGAATGCAATCGCCGGCGACACAATTTGATGCCTCCGCCCCGCCGGCTGCCCCCGCGACTGCGGCTGCCCAATCTGCAGCCACTTCGCCGCTGCCCTGGCGAATGTACAGCAGCTTGGGAAAACGATGTTCGGTCTCGGTCATCGAGAATGCCTCGTCATGCAGGCTTTCAAACACCCAAAGTCCCGACTTTGACATCGTTTCCGGGACTGGAACGCTGCGGCGTTGGGTTGGTTCTGAAGTCATCGAAAGCATTCTCGGCGGCGGTCATGGCAGCACAAACGGCCCAAACCCAACGGGACCAGGATCTGATGATTACATAGTTTGCCCAAATTGCAAGTCGATTATGCGCAAATGGCGAAGCCGCTAAATCGCCCTGCTGCCATAATCCCAACATTGAAATTCAATGCGTACTTGCTCGCCCTCCATTTCTGTCAAAGGTCCCCTCAATGCCACAGCTCACCCGTCTAAACATCGACGAAATCCCCGCGGTCCGACCACGCCGCACCATCAGTGGTATGTCCGCCATCTTGTTGCCGCTGCTGTCGGGAACCGAAATCGATTGGGAGGGATTTCGCGGACACGTCACCCGTACCGCGGACGCCGGGTTGGTACCGGCGGTCAACATGGACACCGGTTACGCCAACCTGATCAGCGAAGCGCAACGCGAAAAGGTGCTCGCAGAGACGCAGAGCTTGATGGACGGACAACCGTACGTCGCAGGTGTATTCGTCAAGGACGATCCCGATGCGGCGTTTGATTTTGATGCGTACCGCACCGGATTGGATCAAATTTTGAAATATGGTGGGACACCGATCATTTTTCAGTCTTATGGTTTGACCGAACAAGCGGATGACGACATCGTCGAAGCCTACACAAAGATCGGTTCGCACGCCGGAGACTTCCTCGGTTTCGAATTGGGCAAGATGTTCGCTCCCTTCGGAAAGATCTATAGTCTGGATGTCTACAAGGGGTTGATGGGAATCGAGGCATGTCGAGGAGCGAAACACTCTTCGCTGAGGCGTGAACTCGAGTGGCAACGACTTCAGCTTCGCGATGAAACTCGCCCTGATTTCAAGGTGTTGACGGGCAACGATCTGGCGATCGACATGGTGATGTACGGAAGCGACTACCTGCTCGGGCTTAGCACGTTTGCCCCCGAAGCGTTTGCTCGCCGTGATGCGATGTGGGCGGCAGGGGACGCAGGTTTTTACGAACTAAACGACATCCTCCAATACCTCGGCTTCCTGGCGTTTCGCGATCCGGTGCCTGCATACAAGCACAACGCCGCTCAATTTCTGCACGCCCGCGGATGGATCAAAACGCCGCTGACGTATCCCGGCAGCCCCGAACGTCCCGAGTCGGATGTTGCGATCCTGCAAAACATCCTGGATCGCATCTCCGAGTAAAGCTTTCGTTGCCGTTGTCGCTTCCTGTCCTCTTCGCACCCAATCCTGCTTCTCCAATTTACCGCGAGACAGTTCCATGAAAACGCTCACCATCGCCATGCACGGTGTCACCGGTCGCATGGGAACCAACCAACACTACATTCGCTCGATTCTGGCCATCATGCGTCAAGGAGGTGTTGTCACCGACGACGGACAAACGATTCAGATCAAACCGATCCTGTTGGGACGGAACGAATCCAAACTGCGGCAATTGGCCGAAACGGTCGCCACGCAGGAAATAGGACACTCGGTTGATTGGTCGACCGACGTCGACGCGGTGATTGCGGATGCGGCAACGGACATCGTTTTCGACTCGTCAAGCACTCAGATGCGAGCGACGATCGTTCGCCAGGCGATTCAGCATGGTAAAGCGGTCTATTGCGAGAAACCCATCGCGATCGATCCCCACGAAGCATTCAAGTTGGCCGCAGAGTGCGAATCCGCAGGCGTGAAAAATGGCGTGGTCCAGGACAAGCTATGGTTGCCGGGGATCCGCAAATTGAGAATGCTTCGCGACCAAGGTTTCTTTGGCGACATCCTCAGCGTCCGTGGTGAATTCGGCTACTGGGTGTTTGCTGGCGATGAACCGAATCAAACCGTCCAGCGTCCGTCTTGGAATTATCGCCGCGAAGATGGCGGCGGGATGATGATTGACATGTTCTGCCACTGGCAATATTTGATCAACGATCTTTTTGGTCCGGTGAAAAAGGTGCTCGCCCACGCCGTTACCGATCTTCCCGAGCGAATTGACGAATCGGGCAAACCGTACAAGTGCACCGCCGACGATTCGGCTTACGCGTTGTTTCTGCTGGAAAACGGATTGACTTGCCAATTCAACAGTTCCTGGACTACTCGCGTCCGGCGCGACGACTTGTTGACCGTCCAAGTCGATGGAACCAAAGGTTCTGCAGTCGCTGGACTTCGCGAATGTTGGACGCAAAGTCTTGCCTCGACTCCGCGGCCGATCTGGAATCCCGATATTCCTCAGCCGATCAATTTTTACGAGGGTTGGCAAAAGTTGCCCGACGCGACGCAGTACCACAACGCCTTTAAAATTCAATGGGAACTGTTTCTCAAGCACGTCGCGGCGGACGCTGAATTCCCATGGTCACTACGAAGTGGTGCCGCAGGAGTGTTGTTGGCGGATGCCGGCGAGACCTCGTCGAGCCAACAACGATGGGTCACGGTCGAGGAGACGGAAGTGTGATGACGACGCCGGAATCGCAAGTGGCTCCACCCGATCGCAATCGGTTGGCCGTTCACACGATGACGACCAAACCGTTGTCGCTGGCCAAGGCGGCGGAGGCTTACTCGCGACGCGGCATTCCCGGTATCAGCGTGTGGGTTGAGGCCTTGGAAAGAATGACGACCGCGTCGGCAAAGCAAATCGTCGATGATGCGGGGCTGAAAGTGCCTGCGCTCGTCCGTGGGGGATTTTTCTGTGCATCTGACAGTCTGGAACGGGGAAAACGTATCGAGCACAACCGTCAACTGATTCAGACGGCAGCTGATTTGAATGCCGAGATGTTGGTGTTGGTCGTCGGCGCCGAACCAGGCGTCCCACTGAATCAACAGCGTGGGTGGGTACGCGACGGTATCGAGAGCATCCTGCCCGAGGCGGAGGCAGCGAACGTCAAACTCGCGATTGAGCCGCTGCATCCGATGTACGCCGCAGACAAGAGTTGTATCAACCGGATCGCTGAAGCGAGAGTGATCTGCGATCAGCTTGACCATTGTTTGGTCGGAGTTGCGGTCGACGTTTATCACGTTTGGTGGGACCCCGATCTGAGTCACCAAATCAGACTGCTTGGCGAAGCGGGACGTCTGTTCGGATTTCATATTTGTGATTGGCGAGTCCCCACACGCGACCTGTTGACGGACCGTGGCTTGATGGGCGACGGGTGCATCGACATTCCAGCCATTCGCCGGGAAATCGAGGCCGCTGGTTTTGATGGCTGGATCGAAGTCGAAATCTTTTCCGAAGAGCATTGGGCAGCCGACCAAGGCGACTACTTGGACAAAATCATTCAGCGGTACGATACTCATTCGTAACCGGAGTCGGAGTCGCTGTGAAGTACCATCGACTATGGCGCTAACCATGTGGTTTTGTAGCGGAACGGCGCAAGCCGCGCGGTCAATTTCGAACGGTTTACTCGCTGCAACCGGCCGACTTGTGCCGTACCGCTACCCAAAATTGCACAAGTTGCCTGCTACCCTCCACCAACTTCGAAGACCGCTGTTTTAGCAGCAAACGCATAGGCCGGAGGCCGAAACATGACCTGCCGTTGGCGTGAGCCAACGGTTTGAGGGCGACCTGCCGTCGAAAGGCCGGACGCCGACACACTGACCGAGAGTGTGTCGCCCGCTGGGCTATGTTTTCCCACCTCCGCTATCCGCCACCGGCAGAGGATGTGTCGGCCTCCGGCCTGTAATCAATGCCACCAAATCAGCAGTCTTCCTTCGTCGGTGGAGAGGTGATCACATGCTACGCCTGAGACTCCTCCAGTAATCGACAGGCTACTCCGCTAATTAGCGGTCCAGGCTTAGGCGTCATCTCGCAATTTTGCGGCGCAACGTGTTGTTCACTTTGACGACACGCTTGTAGTAACGCGAATCGACACACAGTTCTTGTCGTGCCGATAGCCCGGGTGTTTCCGCTTGTCTGCATTCTTCTCGCTCGGCGCAAATCGTTGCATCTTCGTGGAGCGTCAACCGATATGCCAACAACAGGGTGCCCACCCCGCCCCCTGAACTCAGCCCTTCCAGATCGCCCCGACCCATTGCGAGCCAAACCGTGCCTATCCTCTTAATGATCAACCTGAAAGGCGGTGTTGGCAAAACCGCGTCGACGGTCGCCATTGCCGAAACCTTTGCCGAACTGGGACAACGAACGCTTGTCATTGACGCGGATCACCAGAGCATGGCAGGTGAACTGTTGGTGGGACAGACTCGGATGCTTCAATCGGAGCGGGCAAAGACGACACTGCACGATATGTTTCTGGCAATGGCCGACGTCAATTTCGACATCGCTGACTTACCGAAATATGCAATGGCCAATGCGTCGTCCGTGCTAACGGCCAGCGAGAATCTTTCGGTTGTTCCCTGCTCCTTTCGCATCGATGATTTTTCAAGTAACGTTGCAAAGTCCCGGCGACTGTGCCGATCCTATGCCACCGAGCGTGAACTGCAGGTATACCTGACTCGCCAAATGAAGAAGGTAAAACGCTGGCTTGACGCCAGCTATGATATCGTGCTTGTCGATTGTCCCCCAAGCGTTGCGATGCAAGTCAAAATGTTCATGCGAATTGCGGACGGATACATCATCCCGAGCGTTCCGGATCAGTTGTCGGTGCGGGGCTCGGAGAACCTGGTCAAACGGATCTCAAGCTACGGCTTCAAACTCGCCGGATTGGGAACGCTTTGGACACTGTACCGCGAACAGGTCGCACTGCACCGTGAAATGGTCCGAGATCCGTTCTCGGGGATCCCCCAACCGTTTCAGACGATCATTCCCAACGCGACGCGTTTAGCTTCGGCTGTGGATCCCCGTAGCATCCACAACCCATCTGCCAATTGCGATGCAAAATATAGCAAACCTTTCGCCACGCGCTATCGCGAGTTGGTCGATGAGCTGTTTGGTCGATGTGAACGCAACGGGATCGAGACAAGAGTCGTTCATTACGTCTAGTACATTTTTTTCTTCGATGTTGCTACCGTCGCTAGAGGGCGGGCCACGTCCTGGCAAAACTTGGCTACGTTTTTGAACCTACGTCATTGCATCAAAATGCCCTCACCCGATCCCCGTTCGAGCGTGGTGGACGACCACGAACTGGGTGCTACGCAAAGTGAAGACCGCGGGGATTCGTTGCCTCATCCACTACCGAGAAAACGACGGGTAGCAAAGTGATCTGCCTTAAGCGATTACAGACTGCTGCTGGTCGCTTGCTCATGCAGCCGATTGGTTTGATAGGCTTCGATCAGTCGTTCGAGCATCTCGATCCGATATCGAATCCGTTGGCCTCGTTCGGTATCACGGGTACACCGTGGTTGATCGAAAACACGAATTTCCTGGACCGAGGGCACAATGTCGATTCCGTCGCGGATCGCCGCATCGACTGATTCGAAATGATGATGTTCGGCCAACACGATTCGGTTCGGCTCGAGCACTAACGTGTATCCGTAGTCGCCGTACGCCTCTGAAAAAGCTCCGTCAATCGTGATCGCTTTGCCACTACGTTTCAGCGGAGACTCTCCTTCTTCGACCTTGACCGGCACGTGTCCGTTGACGATCAATCCGCCTTCGGTTTCCATCCCAAATTCCGCCAACACCTTGTCGCAAAACTCGGTTTCATGAATCAGCGAGAAGTAGGGATCTTTGGTCTCGCGATGCGGTTTCTTGTCGGCGATGAAATCACGCTCGAGCGTCGCGATTCGGTCCTTCCCAAACAGCGGTGACCGCGGCCCGCTCCAAAGGTACCAGAGGAAATCAAGATCCTCCTGGGCCGATTTTTCGACCGTACGACGGACCACTTTTTCGATGCCTTCAAACAATTGACGTCCCGCCAGCGGTTGACCATCGACCATCAACGGCAGAAACGCACCGTCGGCATCCACTGGCACGCATCCATGAAAAATCAGACATTCGTCGCGTCTCAGATACATCGACCCGTGTCCGACCATGAACCGCATTTGTTCTTGTAGTTTCTGGCTGTCCAAGAACGAGTGCTTTAAACAAGCAAGACAGGCCGATTCCTCTGCGGTCAATTCATACGGGTTTTCTGGATCCACCGTCGGGAACAGGTTGTCGCGTAGTTCATAGGTGTTTCCGTCAATTTCGATCGTCCCACGACGATAATCGATCCGGTGCAACAAGCGTCGATGGTCCAAACCCCACTGCGGATTGCGTTGGATCAATTGGCCTTCGAGTTTGAACTGCATCACTGCGGCCGCTTTTTGCATCCGCGCCACGACTTCGTTGGGACGCATCCCCTCTCGTTTGGGCATAAAAAACGTGGCGGGATCGTCGGCGTAAACGGTGCGTGCCAGGTGTTCAAGCGGTGTCAGCGGAACGCTATAACCTTCGTCCAATTGGCCAATTCGGCGATATCGCAGCGAAACTCGAAGCACCGTGCAAATCAGTGCCTCGTTTCCCAGCGATGCACCGAGCCACAACGCATCGTGGTTCCCCCAAATGAATTCAACATTGGGTTGACGACGCAGATAATCCACGACACGGTCACCTCGTGGACCGCGGTCCCAACAATCACCCCCAATAATTAACTCGTCGACAGCCAAGTTACGAATCAAACGCCCAAGAAGATGGATCAGATGTAGCGCACGTCCTCGCCGGACCAGTTCATCGAGCATGGCAGCGACGAATTCCGGGCCACGTTCGGTCGAAGGCGCGTGCAGCATTTCTAACAGCAATTCGCTGTACTCGCGCGGAAACAGATTCGACGCTAACCGCAGACTGAAATTGGATACCAAATGACGCAGCAGTTCCAGTTGCGACTTTAACATTCGCGCCGCGTACGCTTTCACGTCCTCGGGGCTCTTCAACGTGTGCCGCAGACGTTCGGTGACTTCCGCCGGATAGAAGGTCAGCTTCAAAAACTCTGCCATCTCATCGGCGTCTATCCTTCCTGAAAACATCTCTTCGACCAGCGGACGAAGCGTGCCGGAGGCGTTGTTGATTACATGCTGAAGTTTCTTGTCTTCCCCGTGAATGTCGCTGATCACATGCACGGCACTCTTGGGCAGCGTTTGCACCGCCGCAAGCCGCGCCACCTCTGCGATCGCAGCGTCGACATTTGGATACTTCACCGCCAACAGTTCCAATACCGAAAGATCGGCTTCGGGACGCTTAAAGGATAGTGACGTGTTGAGCATGGCGTATCACGTTAGAAGATGAGATGGAGTCTGCAGAAAAGGAAAACTGGAATCCAAGCAGCCGCGCGGTGTCGCTTCAAGCCAATCCGCCAAAGCACGAAACGTCACTGCAAACCTCGGGTTCCAGCCTACCTAAGTTGTACGGCAAGAAACCACTCCGGGCTAGCGACCTGGCGTCATACAATCGTTACCGCTAACGCGATAAGCGTCTGCCAGATGCCGCTATTCGGTCAACGTCACGGGCTTTGCGTTAGCCGAATGGAGCTCAATGCTCTTGATTGTCGTGATACCGCCGGGGACTTGTAGTCGCACGTGAATGATCTTGGTTCCGCCTGGCAATTGTAATGCGACGTTCTGCCAATCTTCCGAATTGCTTAACGCGACGCTCACTCGTTTGTCCGGCGTGAAATCCTTGTCGCCCAAATTTCGCCACGTGATGCTGAGTTCACCCGGCGTGTCGGTTTTGAGGACGACATTTGCCTTAACCGGCCCCAGTAAATTGAGTCCACTCCGAGTGATAAATGGCTTTTGTTTTTTACCGGATTTTCCCGCAGTGATTTGCACCCCAGTCGCAACCGATTTCATCTCGCCGCCTCGTACCAGCCAAGGAACGTCCGATTGGTTCGAGAGTGTTGACTCGGACTTTCGCTGTATCTGCGTTGCCGGTTTTCCGTCCAAGTAGAAGTCGAAATAGTCGGATGCGGCTTTGGACATCTCCTGCGTCGCAAGCCCCGGAGGCGTCAATTCGCGGGCCCATGCCGACAATTTCCCTCGCAATCGGGTGGCGATCTCGGGATGCGTGCGGAGGACATTATGCTGTTCTTCGATATCGTTACTCAAGTCATAAAGGTACTCGCGATCGCCGCCTCGAAGTAGTTTCCAATCGCTTTCGCGGATCGCCGACTGAGCCGTCCACCGCCACATTAGCGCATCGTGCGGCGGTGTCCTAAGCTGGCCACTCAAATACGGCAGCAGATTGACACCGTCCAGATCGCCGGGGCGTGTTTCCAGATTCGCAATTCCAGCTGCCGTTGCCGCCACATCAAGCGAACTGACTGGATGATCGTAGATTTGTCCGCCGGGAATGATGCCAGGCCACGCGATCACAAACGGCACATGCATACCGCCTTCGGACAGCATCCCCTTTTCACCATTCAGCGGATCGTTTAGCGAACCGTCCCAGCCTGGACCGCCTCCTGGCGTGTCCCGCTTGTGAATCTTTAGTGGAGCTCCATTATCGCCGATGTAAAAGATCAGTGTTTTTTCCGTCAGATTGTGCTTTGCCAGTGTGTTGGTGATCAGTCCCACGCCGTCATCCACCGCAGACAGCATCGCCAAAGCCTGACGACGTCGTTCGGGCATTTTTCCGGGGAAACGGTCGAGATACTTTAGCGGCGCATCCAATGGAACATGCGGAGCGCGATAGGCGACATACAAAAAGAAGGGTTCGTCCTTGTACCGCTCGATCACCGCCGCGGCCGCTTTGCTACAGCCGTCCACGTGATACATCGTAGGCGGCAAATTGGACATCTCGCGATCTGCCCCGTCGAGCGTGATGTTCGCAGCAAAGGGACGTTGAGCGTTCTGATTGAACACGTGCTTAAACCCGTGCTCCGTGATCTTACTTCCCACCCCGAGATGCCACTTGCCGAATTGAGCGGTGATATAACCAACACTTTGCAGTCGTTCGGCGATCGTTAACTCGCGATCAAATCCGTCAAGCGATTGACCGTTTGCTTCGACGCCGAATCGCGATTGAAACTTCCCAATCAACAATCCGGCTCGCGAGGGGACACACTGCGGCGCGGTGCTGTACCCGTTTCTGGCAAGCACGCCGCTGCGTGCAAGTGCATCGACATTGGGAGTTTTGACGTCATCGAACACACCTTGGCACGACAAGTCTGCGTAGCCATGATCGTCCGTGTAAAACACGACGATATTGGGACGGACTTCGTCGCCACGGACGAACGTGGCAACCGTGATCACGAGACTGAAAATGAGAAAGGATGGTTTCATTGAAATCACTTGCGTGGAGAAACGCGAGTTTTGGGGAATCACGTTGATTACTGTTTAGACGCAACAATGGAGCATTAAGACGTTGAGTTTGCAATGTTTTTTTCCAGTGGCACTCTTTTATTACGTCTCTGAGCCAACTTTTTGAGACGGCTGAATAAGTTGACCCCAAACCGCTGGGGCCGTGCTCGCATTGCCAGCGACGAAGTCCAGCCGCAGCTGCATGCGTGCGTCTTGCGTCACAAACTTGAATCACCTCATGTGGCGAAGCTGAGAGAGGTCCATCGGGCCTCGGGCCTGGTTCGGTTAAGGGACTGACCGCCCAACATCGCGGGCAGTGGGCCTCGACTTGCTCGGTCGGTCCTCACCCGAGCATCGCTGAAGGCTCTGCTGTCACCTCTCCCAAACTGCGTTTGGGAGAGGTGACAGCACATTGACACCACGCCACGAGGCATGCGACCTCCGCAATCTTTATCTAGGGTTTGAAGCGGTGCAGCACTTCGCCAGCGGGCGTTGTCAACCGAATGTTTGACAATTGCATCTCGCCCGCGGCGCGCGACGGATCGATGCGAATCGCCTGCACTGGTTTTGCCGGCGAAAACTCAATCACATAGTCATGCGTCCGGCCGTCATGCTCGGGATCAAACCGAACACTACGGTCCCGATAAAACGCGGGGGCAACGCCTTGTTCGTGCCAGAAGACTTGTGCGTGACCCGCCGATTGTGATCGCATCGAAAATCGAAGCGTCATGGTTTGTTGCCGGATCGGTTTGGGCAATGGGCAACTGAAATAGGGATCACCACCGCGGCTGGTCACCACGAGCACATCGCCATCAACCGCAAGCGTGCAAGTGCCATCGGCTTGCCAACCCGCAACCGGCTTCACGCGTTTTGGCTTGGGCTTTTGATTGGATGGGTTTGCGGTGTTTTTGATCCTGCCGATTCCTTCCTGTGCAGGCTGATACTTGGCCGGATCGAAATTTTGGTTCGGCAGCGGTCGCACAGCCTGGGTGTTTTCAAGAAACGTCTCGATTAACGCGTCCATGGCGTCGACGCGTTCAGGGTATTTGGACGACACATCGTGTTGCTCACCAAGATCTTCACTCAAATTGAATAGCTTGTAGCGATGATCTCCGTTTTCGCCGCCGTGAAAAATGCGGATTAACTTCCAATCATTCTGGTGCACGCTGACTGCGGGTGGAAGCCACTCCGGCACAGGCGGACTATGCGGAAAGTAGGTGAATATTGCGTCACGTCCGAGCGACTTGCCTTGCAGAGCTGGCACGATGCTGATGCCATCAAATTCCTGATTCGGCTGAGGATTAATCGACAGCAGTTCCAAGAGCGTGGGGTAGAAATCGCTGCTTTGAATCACTTCGTCGCTACGCGAGTTTGCCTCAACGACACCTGGGTGCACGACAACCGCCGGCCCGCGAACGCCTCCTTCGTACATCGTCGCCTTACCGCCTCGAAGCGGTGCATTGCTCGTCGCTGTGGTCCCATCGACTTGGTTGTACATGTTACCGCCGTTGTCCGATGCGAACACAATGATGGTATTCTCTGCGAGCTGCAGTCGGTCCAATGTGTCGAGCAACGTTCCAACGGCATCATCCATACTCTCGATCATTGCAGCATAAGTCGGACTGCGCTGTGGATCGTTCGGGTCAATTCTCTTGCGGTATTCATCGATCAACGATTGCTTGGCATCAAAGGGAGCGTGAACGCTGAACATCCAGTAGTTTAAAAAGAACGGTTTGCCCTTATTCAATTCCATGAACGCCACGGCTTCCTCGGCCATCCGATCTTCGATGTGTTCGTTGGGAGTGTTCGGATCAAAGTCAGGATACTTCCAAGGGGCAACATAACTGCCTGCGGGACCGGGTCCGGACCAATGCGGAACGTCGACATCAAATCCATGCTCAAGCGGCGAGTAGGGCGTGGCTCCGAGATGCCATTTTCCAAAATGACCGGTCGCATACCCATTGTCTCTGAACATTTCGGCGAGCGTGTAGTACTCGGTCGACAACCGCGAGACCGAACTTGGAAAAGTCGCCCTCTGGTTTGCGGGGCCCGTCCGCGTTGCCGTTGCTTTCAGTATCACTTGTGGCAAATGACAATTGGGCGTGGTGATCCCGGTCCGTGCCGGGCTAAGTCCTGTCAGGATCGCGGAACGGGTTGGCGAGCAAAGTGGGCTCGATGCATACGCATGCGTAAACGTCATTCCACGCTCGGCAAGTCGCTGGATATTGGGGGTCTTGTAAAACTTGGTGGTTTGAAACAGCGACGTGTCGCTCCAACCAAGATCGTCCGCCAAGATGAACACCACATTGGGCTTTGTTTCACTTGCAATCGCAGCGGTTCCACACAAGCACCACAACAATCCCAGCAACAAGCTCCGCTGCAGAAGCTCGGACACGCACGATAAATCCAATATAAATTTCTTCACGATAACCTTTCGATGAAGCGAGGGGAAACGCAACTGCAGCCTAGATGCTTGCGGCGACGACCGCATTCTGGTCCATGGACAAGCAATTCTAAATCTTAATCCGGCTCTTAATTCGACTGTCTGATTTTTTCGTTTTCCTTGCATTTGTGAGCCGACGGCGCTAGCTCAATGCCATCTACATTGGTAGCGCCCGCGGCGCGAGCCGTCCGGTCAAGGCGAGTAAAACGTTCGGTTTAGACCGGGCGGCTTGCGCCGCACCGCTACAAACGCCACCCGTTTAGTGCCAAAGTAGATGGCATTGGGCGCTAGCCACGGGCCTCTTTTTATCCGCGATTTACCGAGCGTCGGCCCGACGCTCGCGCGTTCGGCTCACGCAATGGGACCGGCGGCGAATTATGAATCAGTGGCAGGCCAAGCCTGGAAGAAACAGAACGTCGATGGTAGAGCAGGTTTTCGTTTTCGGCGGGGCGCACCAACGGTGACACCCGACGCGGCGGCATTGCGAGCGCCGGGCTGTTGGTCACCGATTCACGAGGGGGCGCAATGGGCGATTGCCGAGCAAACGATCTTGTGTTCGGGCCAGTGACCGCCAACGGCTAGGAAGGCCGTGCGACAATCGCTCCTACCGTTACAAACTATTCCGGCTTGTTTTTACGGAACACGGCAACGACGTCTTCGACCGGAATCACGAACAATTGATTGTCATGCTCGAGGTCGACTGGGATCATGTTCTTGGGATGGAACAAGATTTTGTCGTATTGGCGGAGCGGCAACTCTTCGTCGTTCTCAACCACGGCGCTGATCGTCACGATGCGGCCCGTGATCGTGGGGATTTCGGCTGCATCGGGCAATGCAATCCCGCCACGCGTTTCTCGCTTAGGCTCGTCCTTGCGGACTAAAACACGATCGCCGATGGGTTCTACGTACTCGAAAGTGGTACTCGCGGCCTTCTTCGCCATTACGATCCTAAACTAAGACTTGAGAGGAAAAATATGCAATCAAAAGGCTATTTTCACCTCTCAAGCCCGATTCGTCGAGACGGCAGAGAAAAGCTCGATCCGAACCGCGACGCGGCCCTCTGACGGCCCTAATCTTTGCCTTCGTGCTCGATTTGCGGCCAGTACTCATCTTCGAACGCGTCGTCGATGTGGAAATCAGGACTGTTGTCCAAATCGTGGCATTCCATGCACTTTTCTTTGGCCTTGGCGAGCGGCAATTTCATCGCGTCGCGAAGTAAATCACGCTCTTGTGCATTAACCGAGGCTCCTTCGGCTTCGGCAGCCGCATGCTCGGCGCCTGGGCCATGGCAATTTTCACAACCATTGCCGGTCAAATGCGACGTTCCTTCGAGCGATAGGTAGCCCGATACATAGGGATAGTAGTTCTGTGGGTTCCAGCCGGTGACGTGACAGCTGAGGCATTCGGGGTCGAAATGACGTGGCACATCACTGCGTTCGCCAGGATGGACAAGCGACTCGGTCGCTTCGGCATGCGGAGTGTTTTCCCAAATCTCGTAGGCGGTGGTATGGCACTCGCCACATTTCTTGCTGCCTACGAACGTACGACGGGTCGAGTGGGGAATCGGTTTCAGCCCCAATCCTTCGAGACCGAGGTCGCGAAGTTGGTTCTGATATTCAGCCATCAATTTCCGCATTTCCTTGGCATCGTCGAACTCGTCCGTCAGCGGGACTCGGCAATACTTCATCGGCGCGTTGCGGTACAAACCGACCAGCCCGACGTACATGCCTTTGTTTCCGGTGACCAACATTCGTGTTTGGGTCCCTTCGATCGTTTGCGCTTGGTAGGTGGGTTCACCATAGCCGCCGGAGACGACAACGATATCAAATCCTTGCACGTCACGCACCAATTGTTCGGCAGCAGCCTCTTCGCCAAAAAAAGTCAGCACGCGAAAGTCGGGTGATTTTTCATTGATCGAAGCCAAAGCCGCTTTTAATGCCGGGACCGGCGGGTTGACGGTAATGTCCGAGGAGAGCTCACTCTCGAGCGACGCAGGATCCAAGATCGTGGTGACGCCGACCTTCATACCGCCTCGTTCGAACACCTTGTGCTGAGCCATAAACGAAGGTTCATCCAGCAACACGACATTCGCCGAGACATACAAGATGTCGTCCACCGCATCACTTGGAGGGTTGGCGACCGAAAGCAGCTCGCCTACACCGAGACGAACATCTTCGGGACCAAAGCCGACCGATTGGTAGTTCATCGATCGAAGAGCCTCGGCGGTCCGCTGCAATTTGATTTCCGCTTGAATCCCAAAACGCCGTACTTGGTTCCCCGCATCGACTGGTGCCAATGTCCAGCCGTTTTGTTTCAATTGCTCAAGGAACGAATAGCGTCGCGCCACGCCACCTTTCTGGTTCGCCAATCCGGTGCAACCACACGGTTCGATATAACCATGCTGGTTTCCTGACAAAACCAATGTCAAATCCGGAGTCGGCCATTTGCGATAGTCTTCGGGACCAAGCGAGTTTTCGGGCACTTCGGCAGCGTTATTCGTTTTTGCTGGCGACGCCGGAACCTCGCTCTGATTGCCGCTTTGATCCCCGCCCGACATTGGCTTTTTATCTGGCACTCCGGCTGGCGTTGGAATCACTTCGATTTTGATCGGCGGCGCACCGGCGGGAGCCTGAGCATCGATCGAGCCAGCCATGATCGCCATCAACGCCGCGATTCCTAATCCACCGGCAAGCAGACGGGTCCCTATCCCCAGCGAACGTGTGTTCGCCGACGCGTGTGCGTGCGGATTGCGGCCCGCGACGTCGGCATCGTTTTGGCGACAGTGAATCGCCGCGGCATCATCGGTTAAAAAACCGGACGGATCGCGTAAAGCAGGTTTGGTAACTTGTTTCTTCATACGACCCAAATTCTAAAGCAACGGGGTAACTATTTTGGTTCCATTGAAAATTTGACACCCACCACCAACTTGCCGGCTGTTTTGCCATTATCCGAGACAATGCGAATTTTGCCGTAGTCGTCCTGGTTGCGTCCGAGTCGCTGAATCGCATTCGGACCTGGAATCAATTTGATTTCCAGCGGATACAGCGTCATCGATGAACGAACGAGTTTTTCGCCAAACGACGCCTCGACGATTCCCTCCGGTTCAACACTTTCAATACTTAGTGTTGTATTGTCGCGATCTTGGCCCTTTAGCACAACAAAGGTTTTCGCTGTAAAGGGACCTTCTGCAGGAACTTCTCCGAAATCATAGATATAGTTGCCACCTTCCGAGCCGGTCAGCTTCGGATTTGGGATCATGCTGAGCGAACCGACGATCTTTCCTGTGATCGGCGTGACCAAAAATTTTCTTTCTTCCTCGTCGCTTGCACCGGCGTCCGATTTTTCTTGAATGAACCCGAACATCGCGTTTTGCGAGACTGGTCCCTGTTTCATTCCCGGCTTGATGGTGATCGAGATATCAAATCCCTGGACCGCCGATGAACTGGCCCCGTCGGCTTCGGATGGTTCGAACGGTTCAATTTTGATCTCGGACAACTCATTCAGTGCATCGCTGCTGAATTTGAAGGTCGGATCTTTGATCGGGGGATCCATATAGCTGTAGACTTTAGCGGTCAGCGTCACCGTTTCATCGGCGGACGCATCACCGAAAGTCAATGCATCGGGAATCATTTCCAGATCGCCAACGACGCGACCCTGGATTTTCAAATCGATGGCGTAGTGGTTTGGATCATTGGTTAGCAGTTGAGCGGATTGACCGAACGACTTAGCGTCGGTTTTCACATCCCACTCCAGGCGAACTTCGGTTTGTTCGCCCGGTTTCAGCACGTCGTTATCGAGTGTTCCCAAGGTGCATTTACAAGTCGTCGCCCCCAAGCGGAGTTTCAGATCACCCTCGCCAGAGTTTTTGATCACAAAGGTGTGCTCGCCCTTGGTTCCGGGGGCCATTGTGCCGAAGTCGTAGGTGCTGCCGTCGGGCAGCTCGACTTGCGGATTCTTGGCTTGGGTGACTTTCATGTAGAAGTCATCGATGTTTTCGCCGGTGATTTCCCCGCCGTAGACCATTTCGCCCATTTGAGCGGATCGATGGCCGTATGCTGCATAGTTAATCCCCCAACCGGCTGCGGAACCGGCAACCGCCACGATGGCTAACAGCACCAAAAATCTGTTCATGATTCAACCGTTGTCTGAAAAGAAAGGGGAAGGAGGGTTCGAGGATTGAAAATGAATGGGTTACGGTACGTCGGTTTGCCCCAATTGGTTCATCAATAACTCGCTGGCAGGGCGTCTTTTAGCTTCGTCAGCGACGGAGATGCCGATTCGCCGGGCTTCCAGAATCATTTGATTTTCTAACATCCGGTCCATGGTAAAACCAAGCCCCGAGAGCCACTCGGCCCGCTTCGCCGTCTCGGCGGCCTGGGAAGCGTCTCCCGATGCCCGCAAAACCTCGGCCAATTGGGCAGCCATCCACTGATTCGAGGGGCTCCAGTCTGCCGCTTGGCGAAATGTTTCCAGCGCGTCCTGCAAATCTTCGTCGCGGCCGAATCGTTGAAAGACGTGCAATTGTGCAGTTCCGAGCTCGCGGTAGACGCTCGGATCCTCGCCGGCTCGCTGTTTGGCTTGATGGACCAACGATTGCCAAGTGCTGCGGTGTGAAATTCCGTCGGCATCATCATCCACAGCGGCGCGGACGATTTGGCGGCGATAGGCGTCCGCACGCCAACGGACCGCTTCGGCGGACCAAGGATCCGCCACCATCGCCTCGCTCAACAACCGATCCATTTTCTCGAAACTGGCTCTCGTACTTGGTCGCGACAGCTCGTTCAAAAGTCGCTGTTGCTGCGAGACCGGCAGAATCGACATCCATACCAAACCGCCGAGCAACAGCACGCTGGCGGCGGAACCGAGTTTGCTCCATTTTCGTTGGCTCCAATTACTCAATGCTTGATTGGATTCGACAATGACGTTTCCAACGTCGCTCTTTTCACTTCCCATCGTGCCGCCTTTGACCGCGGAGGGCCTGGCCATCGTCCGGCAGACCACGGCGGTCATCAGCCACACACAAATCGCCACTCCAGGGACCGTCCATCCGCCTGCGATCGACAAGTGGACCAGCATGGCTAGCACTGCAGCCGCAGCGAGCGAGTGCAAATGCCGATCACTCAACCGGCGAAGATGTTTCCACGCCAAAGCGATCGTGGCGATACAGAGCGGCACCCCGAACAGATCGGCTTCGATGTCGGGAATGCTTAACATCATAAAACCAACGATCCACACCATTACAAAGCTAACGGCGGCTCCGAGCCACACGAACAGTGCCGCGTTCCACCATCGCTCGGCTGCCGGATCGGGAGCGTCTTTTGATTCACGGAGTTGATCGCGACGGGTTTTCCAGCAGGCAAGAACCGCCACGGCTAAACAAACCAACAATCCCGCTGCGATCCATCCTCCACTGGCCAATGTTTCGAAAAAGAAATTATGGGGTTCGGCAATCTGCTCGTTCGCACTGGGTTCGCGAAATCGCTCGTAGATCATTTGATAATTACCAGGCCCCGCGCCAAATAGCGGCATCTGCGTGACCATCGCGATCGTTGATCGCCAATATTGGATTCGAAACGCCAGCGACGCAGGGGCTTGTTCAATCCATTCGCGGTTGCCCCAAGTCAAGATTCCGCCAAAAACCACGATGCCGAGCGAACCGATTGCTGCAAATGCGAGCACGACGGCTCGTCGATGTCGCCCAAAATTCATTGACGCGAACAGCAAAAACGCGGCGCCGATAAAAACGGCCAGCACGGCAGATCGGCTTCGCGTGCCAAGCAGCGATACCGCCAACAGCACAGCCAATCCGATCCAACACCCACGTTGTGCCGCCGACATTCGCGACCAGTGAAACCACAAGCCCGATATTGTGATCATGATTCCGACAACCAACACACCGGCCAGTGAGTTTGCCAAGGCAAACGTGCCGGTAGGGCCGCCGTCACGTAATCGATTCTCAAACACGATTCGCTCGGACGATCCCGGTGGCGCCACGATTCCCGCCTGCATCAACATCTGATCAGGATTCAATTCGTAAGCGGCGCGCATCTGTGGCAAACTGATGAATTGTTGGTGCAGCCCGTGAACCGCTTGCGCTACCGCACATCCCAATAACAGCGTGACGATCCCACGCACCACCATCGGCTGTGCGAATAAGCGGCGCGAGGCAAAGAAGATCGAAGCCGCGCTGACCCAAACCCACGCCTCGTTGGTGGCAAAACGCAGATTCCCCGGCGGGCTGCTGCCAAAGGCCGCAATCATGATCCAGCCGGCAAGCAGCCAGGGCCCCCAATCCAAGGCCAGTGAGACGCGATGCGAGACGGCTTCTTTTTTGAATCGTTTACCAAACGAATTCGCGATCAACACCACGATCGACAACGCGACAAACCAAAGTCCGTCGCCGCTTTCCACCGCCACACTGTCGCTGGGGTGATATTGCGAATAAACCAAGGCCGCAGCCAACACGAATACCGCAATTCCGCTTGGCAAATGAGCAAATCGGTGCCCAGGCGGATCGATCACCGCGTCGAGAACAGCGGGACGACCAGCAGGCCGCTGCTTCGCAACGTCCGATTCGTTCGCGAGTTTTGCTTCGCTGCGTCCGCTGCAGCTTTCTATTTTTCGTCGCTTTGCCACTGAGCCGATTCCAAGATAATCACAAGCAACAACATGCACCCCACAATCCCGATCACCATGATCGCTTGCGCTAGTTCCACATGCGTCAACAAAATCGAAGCCAAACCACAGGTGCCGGTAACGAGGTAAATCGTCAACACCGCTTGAGTCCGGCTCAAACCGAGTTCGACCAAACGGTGTGAAAAGTGGCTGCGGTCACCCACAAACGGACTTCGTCCCTGACGAATACGAATCCACAGCACCGTGGTCATGTCATACAGTGGAACGGCCATCACGCACAGCGGTGCCAACATCGCATGGGGTCGCGATCCATCACTGGTTGCAAACGTCGCCATTAACATCGAAACCGCGATCAGGAATCCAACCAGATAGCTGCCGCCATCGCCCATAAAAATCTTTGCGGGCGGTCGATTGTGCCATAAAAAACCAAGCAGCGAACCGCACACGACCAACAACATTGCGGCAACGAACAACTGAGGCTGCGAGGTCCCAGGGTCCGCCGTCGTCAACATGACGATCGCCATCGACGCGGCGATGATGGCGGCAACGCCGCCGCTGAGCCCGTCCATGTTGTCAAGCATGTTGAATGAATTGATCAAACCCACGATCCAGATCACGGACAACACCTTGGTCAACCAAGCGATACTGATAAACGCCGTCAAACCAAAATCCAATCCATAGACCACAAACGCGGCCACGGCAAACTCGACCGCCAACCGCAACCACGGATTCACTCCCCCGCGATCATCGATCACCCCTAAAATCGTCAACACGGTGCCAGCGCCGAGGAGCCACCACAACTGGGCGACTCGAGACCAAACGCCTTCGAGATGCAGCACGACTTGATCGGGCAAATAAGTTTGCAGATGGACATTGCTGCGAAGGATCGCGACAGCGAGCGTGCCCAAGGCGAATGTCACCATGATGCCAGCCCAAATCCCAAGACCGCCACCCAACGGAGTCACGTTGGTATGCGTGCTGTGACCACCAGGCCGCGCCACCAAACCAAGTTGTACGGCAAAGCGGCGAACTGGGTAAATCGTTAGCAGAGAAACAACCAAGGGGGGGAGGACCGTCACAGCGATCAACCATCCAAGCCACTGTGAAAGATCCAACGCGAAAACCCTATGAGAAAATGGCCGATTCAAAACGGCTCAATCTATCAACAAATTGAGCATCCAGGTACGTGGCGCCAATGTCGCGCTGCCCGAGAATGCCACTGGCGGCGTTTCGTTCGCCCAAGACCCTACGCCCGACGGCGGGCGAAAGTTCATTTCCGCCGACGGCAAACCATGTCGAGACTATTGGTTCTCTTCACGATTGCTTGGCTTCGGCGCGTTGGGAACCGCGGGATTGATCGGGATCGGCGGAACCAAATTCAGCTTCGGATTTCCGCCCTGTTGAAAAATTTGATGGGCATGCGGATTTTGCTTTTTCAGTTCATCCGAATTTTTATAGTTCTTCGTCGGCCCGGGTTTGCCTGCGTTCGTTTCCGTCACGTCGATACTGCCATCGGGCTTGCCCGCCACCTTGATGGTCTTGTTATTCTCGGTAACCTCGACCGACTTGATCCCGTTGTTGAACTGGATTCGGACGGTTCGCCGCATTTGCGGTTGGGGCTGGATCCCGCCAACCTGAATACGGATGCCGCCTTGCAGCGGAATTCCTACCGCCGCCTGCCGACGCAGGATGGCCGGAGCGATGCCAAACGGGTTCAGCCCTTCAAAATCATCGATCGACGGTTCCAACATCTGTTTCGCTCTTTGCGCGACGGACGCAGAATCACTTTGCGAAAGCGTCTGTAGCGTTTCGCGAGTAGCAAGTTCGAGGTGTGTGTCATTGCCGAATAGATGCTGCTGCAGAATGTCAAACGCACGATCCGACACCTCGCGACTTTCGCTATGCGTTGCCGTGGCAAGCTTATCGATCGCTTGTTTGCCGAGCGAATGAAGCTGTCGCATGGCGAGTTGCCGCTGCCCAAACTTGTCCGAATCAAGTCGCTGAATCAACGATTCAACCAGATCCTCGCCGCGGGGGTTGATGCGATCGCGGTCGGCTGCGGATGCCGCCATCACGCTAAAGAACGTCAGCCCCCAAGTCGCAAACCAGGTGGTCAGTTTCGGTGGCATCAGAGTTTCCTGTGGAAATGAGATCGCTGCACTCTCAATTTAACCCGATTTTAGCAGTCGACGCCATCTTGTCTTGTTCAACAGCGCCCAGATACAAGTTTACGACAGCGATCGCGGCTCCAACGGAAAGACCCGCTCGGGGTACCATGAGGGATCGTATTCTTTGGTTTTGCCTCGAACGATTGCAATCAACCGCCCGTCGGTACGAATCGCTGCGGCGATCCCTTCGTCGGTTGGCACCGAGGATTTGATCGGTCCAGCATCACCCGTCAACGGATCAATCGGTGTGTAGTGAGCGGTACCAAACACGTTCAAGCCATTGATCAATCGCAAAGCGTCTTCGTCGTTGACAGCAAGATGAGGCAGATGTTCGACGCCCAAACGTGCGGGTTGCACGAACGGTTCCAAATCGTCGTGGCGGACTTGGTCAATCGAAATCGCGTCGGACGCGTGAAACGGCCCGACCCGCGTGCGAACCAAGTGCGTCATCACGGCGTGCGCCCCGACACTCGCTGCCAAGTCAACGCCGAGCGAGCGGACATAGGTCCCCGATCCACAGGTGATATCCAATTCGACATTGGGGTAGTCGTATTTGACAATTTTAAAGTCATACACTTGGACTTTGCGCGAAGGCACATCGACTTGCTCGCCATTGCGAATTCGGTCGCACGCTCGTTTGCCATCGATCCAAATCGCCGAATACGCCGACGGGACTTGCACGACTTCGCCGGTCAATGATTTTGCCGCCGCGACAAGTGACTCGAGTGCCGGAACGGGGTCATCTGGATATTCGCTCAGCGGTTGCTCGAGGTCTCCCGATTCGCTCTCGGCCCCCAGCCGAAACGACGCCAAGTACTGCTTGGGGTAATTTTGTACAAACGAGGTCAACCGCGACGCCCGGCCGACACCGAGTACCAGGACCCCTTCGGCCAGCGGGTCGAGCGTTCCGGAGTGCCCCGCTTTGTGAGGGCGGACACGCCGCGCGGCAATATTGACTAAGTCGCGCGACGTCATTCCCGACGGCTTCATGCAGTTAATAAATCCGAACACGTCTGCGTTTACTTTCCTTTGGGGCGAAACGCGACCAAGCGATCCGATTTGGTTTCGATACGAGGACCTTCGATCAAGTCAACGCAATAGGGAATAGCCGGGAACACGGCGTCCAAACACTCAGCGATCGCCGACGGTTTGCCGGGCAAGTTGACAATCAAACTTCGTCCGCGAATCCCCGCAGTTTGTCGCGACAAGATCGCCGTCGGGACATGATCGAGCGAGACTTTGCGCATCAGCTCGCCAAAACCAGGCATCATCTTTTCACAGATCGCTTCGGTCGCTTCGGGGGTAACGTCTCGTTTTGCCGGGCCGGTTCCGCCGGTAGTCACAACGAGCGAACAGTGCTCTTGATCGCAAAGTTCGATCAGCGCGGACTCGATTCCTTGCACATCGTCCGAGACAATCCGCGCCACCGGTGTCCAATCGCAATCGAGGACCTCATTGAGATAATCCTCGATAGCAGGACCGCCACGATCTTCGTATTCGCCGCGACTGGCGCGATCTGAAACGGTCAATATTCCTATTCGTATCGGTTGCAAAACACAGAATCCTTGCTGTCGATGAAGGGAGCCGACATGCTTGTTCGACTGGCCAGCCAGTTCGAATCAGCAATTAAAACGGGGGAAAAACTCGCCAGCACCGGGGTTCGCAGTGCAGCATCCACTCGATTCAAACGATCGGGAATCGAACCCGGGCGGTTCGAACTGCGGGCGAATTTGGGAACCAGACTGCTGTGTTCCACGATCGCATTCAAAAACGCTCGCCGGATTGCGTCGTATCCACGGTCGTTGGGATCTTCGATATTGGTAAAGAACCAATAATGCGGATCGTTTGCATCGTAATTTGACCTCCAAAATTGGCGACAATGCGAACCGTGCCCGAGGAACGTCTGGTACAGATCAACGACATGAACATGGTCTCGCTGCTGCGCCAATTCGCGGATCACTTGGTTGTATTGCGCGTGGATGGCCAAACCATCCGGCCAATCGGGCAAGAAGATGCTCGGCGCGTCTCCCACTCCGTCGGTGGGATCGTAAATGTCAGCGATAAAAATCTCGCATCCCAGCGGGAATCGTTTTTCGATCTCGTCAAACATGGTTGCCAAACGGGTGCGAAAATTTGCGATCCAGGGCTGAGCCTGCTCGAGCGTCGCTGAGTACATGGCACATTCCCGCGGTGCGCTTCGACCATAGCTGTGGATCAGGTCATTACCACCAGAGGTCATTAAAACGATCCCGCGTGCTTCGCTGTAAACCGGGATCGTGTTTTGAATCACGTCAAGATGCGTTTGAGATTCGGAGCCCGAGATCGCAAAGTTTTCGGCTTCCAGATTCGGCAGCACCGCAGACAGACAAACGCCGCGGAGCTCCGCAAATTCGTCGTCGGGATTTTGAATCACGCGGTTAAAAAAGCTGTGACTGGGCGATTTCGCGCCTAACCCCGCAGTGATACTGTCGCCGATCCCGATGACATGGATGGGGTCATCGGACCAGATATTGCGAAACGCCCGGGCGTCAACTTGAGGGCCCGCGGGGCCTTCGCCAATCGGCCTAGCTAAATAAAATTCGATATAACCCAAGACGCCACCGATGGTTAAAACGGCGACCGTTAATAACACGAACAACCGAATTCGTTTTTGTTTTTTTGGCTTAGACATCTTGCTCTGTCTCGCGGCGATGTTCGAGGATCCTTCGATTGTAGGCTGCGATCGTTTCTTTACGTCCTAAAAACCCGAGCAACTTGGTGGGATTTTCAGGGTCGACGACCGGCAATTCATCGACGTTCAGCGTGGTAAATTGCTGCATCGCGGTGTTCAAGTCGTCCTCGGGTGAGACGCGATAAAATTCGCTGATCATCACGTCGCGTGCATTCGCCAATCGCCACAAGGTTTCATCGTACAGGTAAGCGCGGACGTCATCGGCGGAAAACAATCCGACCATCGCGTCATTTGCGTCGACGACCGGAAAGTAGTGCTGGTTGGTTTCCGCTAAACGGTGCACGATCTCGTCGAGCGTCTCGCCCTCGTGGATCATCAACAAACGGCGGCCCTTGAGATAGACGTCTTTGACCGCAAGTCCCTCCAAGACATCGACAAGGAAATCGCCTCGGTGTGCCGGTGATTCCAATCGCGAAGCGACTTGGTGAGTGTACAAAATCCATTTCGACGAGAATACAAACGTCAACGCGCAAACCAACATCGTGGGCACCAACAACCCAAAGTCGCCAGTCAATTCGCGGATCAAAATGATGGTTGAAATCGGGGCTCGCGCTACGCCCGAGAAAAAGCCGGCCATCCCCACCACCGCATAGGCCTCGGGATAGGGAACCCACTCAGGAAACATTGCATGCGCCGCTTGACCAAACGCCGCGCCGGCACATCCGCCGATCACCATCAACGGACCAAACACACCGCCAGAACCGCCAGATCCAATCGACAACGACGTGGTCAGCATCTTTGCCACCGCCACCGTTGCCAAGATGCCAATCGTCAACCCGCTGTCGCCGCTGAGTGCGTGTTGCAGCGTGCCATAGCCGGTACCCAAAATGCCCAACACTTCCGCGTTGTGTCCGCTGTAGATGAACAGACCAATTCCCACCAACCCAGCCAATAGCGCCCCCAGTGCCGGACGAAGATGCGGCCAAATGGGCGCGGCATCAAATAGTTTTTGGGTGGCATGAAAGAAGCGGACATAAAACGCCGCCAAAAACATCAGGATGATGGCCAGCAGCGTGTACGGCAACAACTCGATGGGCGAGGTGAGGGTGTGGGCGAGATCGTTTCCAAAGATTGGTTGGAAACGCACTTCGGCAGAGATCGATTGCGTATAAACACTGTAGGCGACAATCGAGGCAATTGCGCTGGGCACGATCACATCTGCTTCCATATCAGCGTCACTGTACAAAATTTCGGCAGCAAAGATGGCTCCGGCAAGCGGGGCGCGGAACATCGCTCCGACTCCGGCACCGACACCGGCTGCCAACATAATGCGTCGATCGGTCGAAGAAAGATGAAATCGATCGGCGATCGTGGCGCCGATGCCCGCCCCAATTTGGGCAATCGGGCCTTCGCGGCCTCCCGATCCTCCGGTCCCCAGCGTGACCGCCGATGCGATCGTTTTGACCCAAGGGACGCGAGCGTTGACCACCCCTTTGCGATTGTGAAACGCGTCCACGGCTGCGTCAGTCCCCGCCCCACTCGCTTCGGGGGCCAGCCAGTGGACAAGCAGCCCGGACACCAGGCCACCTAGGGTGATGACAGCGACGACCATCCAGGGCGAAAAAGGGATCACCGCACTGTCAAAGAACTGGTGTTCGCCAATCGAGCCTTCGGACGGATAGCCCGCGAACTCACCGAGCGTGTATCGACGGACCGCTTGCGTCGTCCATTCAAATGCGATCGACGCCACCCCGACGGCGAGCCCCACCAACAGTGCGAGCAGTGACCAGCGGCCTGATGCATTGAGTTTCAAGGCACGTAAAGGCCGAACAGGAAATTTCACCGAAACGGAGCAGACAATGAGAGGAGATAAATGCTTCGCGACGCGTCCGTTTTCGACAGCACCGCGACACCTAGAAGATCCGTCACTATAAATCGAGAAGGCGATCTGACGGAAGGAGCCTTTGTCACACAAGTTGGCTTTTTCTGCTTCGCCTGCCAGCCCTCTTTTCCTCAACCCCGCATTCTCGCGATATTGGCTGCACGGAAAAGCCAAAATCGGCTATCGTCTAGTCGCCCTTTCCGTGGCCAACATCGGTTGGTAATCCGAGCTTAAAGCCAAAACAGATAAAAAGCGATTCCCGGGAAATAGCTGGCGAGTTCCCTCTGCCCAGCCCCCACCGCACATTATCCTTCCTCTCCCATTTGCAACCTGCCCGCCGATGAATGATCCCTCTCGCGCCGAGAATTCGTCCGCTCCAAAATCGGACGCTCTGAACTGCCCCGCCTCCAGTATCGTTTACGTCGATCCCCCCTGGTACCGCCGCGAGGACTGGGTGGCGGTGATTATCGGCTTGAGCCTGCTCGGGATGGCGGTCATCTGTATCACCTTCGGACTGCCAGACTCAGAGCAAACCGGCGAGGGGCTCACTCATCCCTGGGCCAATTGGATTGGGACTCCCGGTTCGTGGCAATCCAATCCGCTCGACGCGTTGACCGGAATGGTGTTGCCGCTGGTCGGATCGCTGGTCGTTTGCTGGATCGCGTTCACCATCGCTGCGGCGATGACGGGGCGGCAAATCGCTCGCTTTGCGATCGCGTTCCCCTTTGTATTCGCGCTTGCGTTGATTGCCTATGTCATGGAGGGGCAAACGACCGTTAAACATTTGAACCTGTCATCGGCGTTGTGGGCGATCGTCATCGGCTTGGTCGTTAGCAACACGGTCGGCGTTCCCGGTTGGCTACGTCCTGCGGTTGCAACGGAGCTGTTTATTAAAACCGGCTTGGTCGTGCTCGGCGGCGAAATCTTGTTTGATCGATTGTTGGCGCTCGGAGTCCCCGGCATTTTCGTCGCATGGATCGTCACGCCGATTGTATTGTGTACGACGTTTTGGTTCGGCCAACGTGTTTTAAAAATGGAATCCAAGACGCTGAACATGGTGATCAGCGCCGACATGTCGGTCTGTGGTGTTTCCGCAGCGATCGCAGCATCGGCAAGCTGCAAAGCCAAAAAAGAAGAACTGTCACTCGCCATCAGCATGTCATTGCTATTCACCGTGGTGATGATGATTGTGATGCCGTTTGCAATCCAGTGGATTGGACTCGACCCGATCGTCGGCGGAGCGTGGATCGGAGGAACGGTCGATTCGACTGGGGCGGTGACCGCGGCCGGCAAGGCTTTGGGCGAAGACGCTGAAAAAATTGCCGTGACCGTCAAAATGATTCAAAACATTTTGATCGGCGTCGCATCGCTTGGGATCTCGATCTACTGGGTCGCCCGCGTGGAACCGCAGAGCGAAGGCAAACCGGCGGGAATTGCCGAGGTATGGCGACGATTCCCACGATTCGTGATCGGTTTTTTAGTTGCATCGATCGCGTTTACCCTGCTGAACGCCTACCTCGCAAATGGCGAGGAAATCATCAAGGCGACCACCAAACAAGCGACCAAGGGCCTTCGCAACTGGTTCTTCTGTCTCGCGTTTGTCAGCATCGGGCTGGATACTCGATTCGCCGACCTGTTGCCTCAGATTAAAGGTGGCAAACCGATGATCCTTTACTTGTGCGGACAATCACTCAACCTCGTTTTGACGCTGGCGATGGCCTATTTGATGTTCGGAGTGCTGTTCCGTGATACGATTGAAGCGATTTTGGCAAAGTAGTGTCCTGTGAAAAAGGCATCGATGCCTCCGAGACGAAAACAACATGGCCCCTCCCTCCACACCACCACCAAATCCAACGCCCGGCCGACTTCGTTTGTTGGCTGCCGCCACCGTGCTGGTCGTGCTGTGGTGCATTGTCTTGCCCTGGGTAGGGACGACTCGCTACGTTAAACCGATGATCGAACACAACGAACGATGGGGAATCAATCCCACCGCGATGTTCTATTCGGATGTCGAGCCGATGACGTATCGAGACCATATGTTGCGACGAGCGGAACAGTAACGAGCGAAACAGCACAACGGTTAGCGGGTACGTCGCGGGGCCGAAGCGGATCAAATCTCATGCACAGGCGTTTGCGATAACAACGATGCAACGAACACAAACGACTTGCTTGATCATCCTGGCGACGATCGCCACCGGATTCAGTTTGGCGTATTTAAAAACAGTTCTACTGCCCTTCATCATCGCGGCATTTATCGTGATTGGCTGTCGGCCCGTGCTGGAATTTGTCGAACGCAAATTGCGTCTCCATCGCTTCCTTGCCTTCCTGGTTACCTTTTCGATCGGTGGATGCTTGTTTGCGGCGTTTGCCCTGCTGAGCTGGGTTTCGATCGCTGACTTGGCGGCCAATTCGGCGGCCTATGAACAGCGTTTGAACAAGATCGCGATCTGGATCGTCGACCATGTACCGGACGCCTTCAATGTGGATGCGAACCCGCGTGACGTTGCCCCCGCAGCGGTGAACCGAGACCAAGATTGGTTGCGGGGTGGCGTTGACCTCTCGAATCCTGACGTCTCAAATCCTGACGTCGTGATCCCTGCCGCAGACCCCCGCGATTTGATCGATCCATCGCCATCCAGTGACGTCGATCCGCCGCTTGTAGCGAATGCGAGCGAACTGCCAGGCGAGCCCTCGGGTACCGCGAACGATGATTCCCGCGAAGATTCCGCCGAAGCATTTTCGAACACCGTGGTGGTGGCCCGCGATCCGTCAGCAGCGCTACAGCGGTTGTTCTCGGAGTCGTCGCGGTTCGTGAAACGCAGCATCATTGATGTCGCCAGCACGCTACCGAACCTGTTGTCGTACGCCGCCTTGGTGCTCATCTTTGTGTTCTTTTTGCTGCTAGAGAACCGTTCGGCACGTCCTATCCCAAGCAAAGCGAATGAGACGCTGTCGATGGGACTGTTAGCGGAGATTGAAGAACAAGTCCGCAAGTATTTGGTGATGAAAACGGTCCTGTCCTTGTTGACCGGGTTTGCCTTTGGGTTTGTACTGTGGTTATTCAGCGTGCCGCTTGCGATCGTTTTTGGCTTTATGGCCTTTTTGCTCAATTACATTCCCAATATCGGGCCACTGCTCAGTTGCATGCTGCCCGTTCCCTTTTTGGCACTCAGTGCCGAGCTGTCGCCCACCGCGGCGATTGTTTGCTTTATTCTAATTGCCTTGATTCAGTTCATCAGCGGCAATGTGATCGAGCAGCGGATGATGGGCAAGTCGTTTGACGTCAGCCCGATCGTTTTGTTGTTGGGGCTGATCTTTTTCGGATTAATCTGGGGAATCGTCGGAATGTTTTTGGCGACACCGATTGTTTCCATCTTAAAGATTGTGCTGCAGCAGAGTCATTCAGGCAAACCGATCGCCGAACTGATGGCCGGACGATTCGAACCCGCGAGGAATGCGAGATGATTCCGCGACCGTCGGTTGCATGGGAGGCGAGCGTTTTTAATCACGACCTTCCCCCATGGTTATTAAGTTCGTGCTCATTAAACGCGTGGTCAGTAAACGCGTGCTTATTATGCTCGTCGTCATTAAGCTCGCAGCCATCAAGCTCGTGGACTGTAACCCCAGAGAATGTGATCGCAGATGGCCCCGCTACATGTTGAACCAACCGTCCGCGATTCAGTGCCACGGCGAGAGGGGGTGACCACGGTACTGTTGACCACACTGAACGTCGTTGGCGTTTTGGTGGGGTACATGATCACGGTCGTACTGGCGCGGCAATTGGCACATGACGAGTTCGAGCAGTACGTCGGCGCGATTGCAACCCTGGGACTGCTGGCATCGCTTGGCGAGGCCGGTTTCGGCAAATACGGCTTGCGAATCGTGCCGGTCTATGTCGCTGGATCGCAGCCGAGTCCGTTGCGAGGCTACCTACGGTTTGCGTTTGGGGGCACGCTGTTAATGAGCTTGCTGGTCGGGGTTGTGGTCGCGATGATCGAGACCCCCATGCTCGAGGAAGGCCACCGCAACGTGATGTTTTTGGCAATCGTGTCGTTGCCCGTAGTCGCCGCAGCCGGGGTGTCGATCGATTTGTTGATGGCACTTCAAATGGCCACGCGAGCGACGTTGATCTCGCGAGTCTTGGTTCCCTTAACCACATTGTGGTTGGTTGGACTCACCTCGATCGATTTTGGGATTACCCCGTTTCGCGCCGTGCTTTGTTTCTGCGCCGGCAGCATGGTCGGGTTGATCGTCGCGATGTCGCTACTGTTTGGCCGCTCACGCCACTATGCCGACACGGCCACCGACACGTCCGTGCTTTCGACTTGGGCAAGCGACAGTTTTTCGTACCTCGTGTTCTACTCGCTGATCGCGTGGCTGTTCCGCGCCACGTTGGTGGTGGCCTATCACGTGCCCCACCAAGGCAACCAGGTCGCGATTTTGGCGCCTGCATTTGAAACCGGTTGCTTGATCTTGATTCTTGCCAAGGCGACGGACAAGTATTTTCAGCCCACGATCGCGCTGGGCATCGAAACATCACAGTGGCACCGGCTGACCGAAATGCGGCGGACGCGGTTCTGGGTCATCAGCACCGGCATCGCGTTGTTCCTGGCGACGGTGTTTTTTGCGGGTGACGAGATTTTGATGCTCTACGGAGAACGGTTCGCCGAGAGTTACGTTCCACTTTGCATTGTCGCGTTTGGCTCGAGTGTGTGGACCCTGTTCTCGCTGTCGCCAACCTTTTTACTTTTTGCGGGCGAGCGGCGAACTCTGCTGTCACTGCTGTGCATCCACGCTGTTGGCTTAGTGGTGTTGCTGGTGCTATTTTTCGAGGCGTTTGGAGCTGCCGGAGCCGCGGCGGCGTATGCGATTTCTATTTCCTCGTTTGCAATTTCCAACTTGCTGTTCGCGAACCGCCATTTTCGCAAATTGCGTGCTCAGAGTGCCAATAGAAAGCAGCAAACGCGGAAACCATTGCAAAGTCTAAGCGACCCGAATGTCTCGTGAGGAAAACCGGACACGCTCTGGCCGCTATCGACGTGGCGAGTAGGGCGTTTGATTGTAGGTTGGATAGTCTGCTGGCTGCCCTTGGTAGGGGCTGGCGGTTGACGATGTTCCGTATGGAGGGGCAGCCCCCGCGTTAGGATACGGGCCGGTGTTGGAATAGGGGCCAGTATTGGGATAGGGGCCGGTGCTAGGATAGCCGCTCGTGTTCTGTTGCCGGCTATCGTACGGTGGAAAATCGCGTTGCGAGTCCGCTTGGTTGTAACGGGTGCCGGTGCCGTAATCGTTGTATTGCGATTGGTATGAATCGGCTTGGTTCGGATATGGTCCTGGATCGTAATCGGGCGGATAGGCTTGCCCCGGTGTAGCTTCGTCGGCCGGATAGCTCGAATTCTGTGCATCACGACGATCAAGGATTTCACGTCCCTTGTCGATTGCCCGCCTCGCGTCCTCACGGATTTCAGCGCGATTGATATCGATCCGCGTATATTCGCCGTCGCGTTGGATTTGAAACCAACCTGCGGCGGATGCACCTGCGATTAACATGGCGAGGATGATCAGGTTTCGCATGTTCGATTCCGTTCGAATGAGAGATTCAGTCAGTTCTGCCGTTGTCTCAACTTCTTGGCCCCAGAGCGAGATCAGTTTTCCAGAAACACCAAGCAAACCGCCAACTTGCTAGCAAACAGTTTCGTGAATTACATCATGATGTCGATATAGCCGGCGGCCAGCTGCTGCTGCAATTCGACCGCCTTGTTGACAAGCTCCACGGCGGTGTTTCCTGGAGTGTTCGGCGCGGGCGGACGTCCCGAGGGGAGCGTATCAGCGACGCGATCGTCGCTCCGCTGCGTCAAGCGGCTCTTGGAGGGATCTTGCACCTCCGAAACATGCGGCGGAGCCGCTTCCAGAATGGCGTGAGGACGGTGAGATAGCCCGAATGAATCGACCATAGCAGCGTACGAAATGAGTGAGAATCACCACCGGTCACTCGTGGACCGAGGATGTACAAAAAGTTGCTACAAACAACGTCAGCATTGCTTCCCCCCATGCCGTTCACGCTTCGATTGAACCGAGGTCCAAAGGCCGTGATTCCTTAACCCGTATTCAAACTCTAGCTTGCAGTTTCACCGCTGGCTGCCAAAAAACAAAAATAATCGCGTTTGCGATGGGCCCCGTCCGCACAGGCGTCCACGCCGAGCGGATGATGGGCATGACGCTCCGCAATTACTTTTCTTTCACGGGTGCGGGCAGCTCAAGAAAAATCATCTTTGGTTTGGCTAGGGGCACACGAAACGTTTTTGTCCACGGCGTGCGGGTAACACTGCCACGAGAGTTCGCCGACATTCCGTACACCACCTGCAGCGTGACCGTGTCACGCGATGTCCGCTCGCGAATCACCCGCTTTAACTCCTCCGTGTTTTTCACCGGCTGACCATCGATCGCAATGATCTGACCGCCCGGCTGAACGCCGGCCGCCGCCGCACCACTGTCCGGATAAACCTTGTTGATCACAGCGCGTTCCGCATTCACATTCAGCCCCAGTCGTGGCCGGTCCGCGCTCGCGGCGCCATCCTCATTTCCTGCTTGACCAGCTGGCTTTGCTGTAGGCAGGGCCGTTTTTGTTGTGGGCGTGGCCGGATTTAGGGAAGTCTTTCGGGGCGGCGGCAAAGTCCCCTCCATCACCGTACCGCCCTTCACTGCCTCATTTGGCACAATGGCAACGGGGGCCACGGGAGCCACGGGATCGTCCCCCCTCAGCGACGGTGCCCCAGAACTAGCGAAGACACCAACAGCCACACTGGCGGTGACCATCATTTTCAAAACATACTTATTTCCCATCATCCCAGCAAAAACTCCCCTAGAGCCAACTTCGCAGCGGTAACCGCAAAACGATGTCGGGCGTGCGATATCCAGTGATCCCCTCTGACAGTCTACCGGATCCAAGCGTCCGCCCCGCCCACGATCGAACAAAAATATCAGTGAAAACTGCGAGAAATAGCAAAGCAAGGCTTCCTGTGCCCCGCCGATCCGCGACGGATCGCGGCATGCCGTCAAACCATTTTCTTGTGTTACCACCCCACCACCCACATCGTCTATAATTTCGACTACAATTCGTACACCGAACCCCAAAACTCTATAGAGAACTTTCTATGTCCCGAACGTTTTCCGCGTGTGGCAGTCTGGTACTTCTGAGTTTGTTTGCGTTGCCGATGGTGGTCGCCAAAGAGCAGGGCGATTCGCTTAGCGTTGGCGATGAGGCACCTCAGTTTTCGGTTCAAGATGACAAGGGCGATCAATGGAAATCCGCCGATCATTTCGGCAAAAAGATCGTGGTGCTATATTTCTACCCGGCCGACATGACCGGCGGCTGCACCGCACAGGCCTGTGGTTATCGCGACACGCTGGCCGACCTGGCTTCCCAAGAGGTCGAGGTCGTTGGCGTCAGCGGCGATTCGGTCCAAAACCACCAATGGTTCAAGAAAGCTCATCAGCTGAACTTTCCACTACTGGCTGACGTTGACGGCAAGGTTGCTGAAAAGTTCGGAGTACCGATCACTCGCGGATCAAAGTCAGTCAAGGCGATGATCGATGGCAGCGAACAGATTTTGAAACGTGATGTGACCGCCAAGCGATGGACATTCGTCATCGATCGCGATGGAAAGATCGCCTACAAGGACGACAAGGTCCAAGCAAAACAAGACCCCGCCAAAATCCTTGATGTCGTCAAAGACCTGCAGTAACGCACCCGAACGCGTGATCTAAGTTCCGGCGCCCGCGGTTCGCCTTCGCACCGCGGGCGACGGAGCAATATGAGCCGAGTTTGCGCGGTCGTGTAAACAACCTCCCACCTGTTTTTACTCCCACCTGAGAAGTCTGTATGAATGATCGACGTTTATTCCTAAAGTCCACTGCGGCCGCAGCAGCGTTTACGGCGACCGCGACCAAGACACTGACGGCGCAGGATGCCACGCCCAGTGAGACGGTCTCGCTTGGCATCATGGGGGTCAACGGACGCGGCCGGGCGATCACGTCGGGCATGCTTGCGCTTCCCAACACCCGTATCGACTACATTTGTGATGTCGATTCGCGAGCCGCAGATCGAACCGCTGAATTGGTAGCGTCCAAACAGCAACAGCGTCCTAAAATTGTTACCGATTTTCGTCATATCTTGGACGACAAAAACGTCGACGCGCTTGTGGTCGCGGCTCCGAACCACTGGCACGCTCCGGCGACCATCATCGGGTGCGACGCGGGGAAACACGTTTATGTAGAAAAACCCTGTAGCGGCACGGCTGCCGAAGGCGAATGGGCACTTGCCGCCGCCCGACGAAACAATCGCGTCGTGCAAATGGGCACCCAGCGTCGTAGCTGGCCCGCGTTGGTCGAAGCGGTCAAAAAGATCCATGAGGGAGAAATCGGCGAGACCCTTTACGCTCGCTCGTGGTACAACAATCGGCGTGCTTCGATTGGCAAAGGAAAACCAGCCCCCACGCCCGATTGGTTGGACTGGGATCTTTGGCAAGGTCCCGCACCTCGCCGCGAATTCAAAGACAATCTTGTCCATTACAACTGGCACTGGCATTGGCACTGGGGCAATGGCGAAATGGGCAATAACGGCGTGCATGGACTTGATGTCGCCCGCTGGGCGCTTGATGTCACCTTCCCGACGCGAGTCACCGCAGGCGGCGGCAAGTATCGGCACGATGATGACCAGGAAACGCCCGACACGATGATGGCTACCTTCGATTTCCCCGAAGGCAAAACGATCACGTGGGAAGGGCTCAGCTGGTCTCCGCTTGGCCCGCACGACACCGGGTTTGGCATCAGCATCCATGGCACCAACGGGTCACTGGTGATGCGTGGTGCCGGTTACACGATCTATGACATGAAGGGCAAAGAGGTCTCGACGAATTCGGGACCTGCCGGTGACCCCGACCACTTTACCGATTTTCTAACCGCCGTCCGTTCGCCACGGCGAACCAATGCGGATATCGAGGAAGCTCACCGCAGCACGCTGTTGTGCCACTTGGGCAACATTGCCTTCCGCACCGGAACCGTCCTGCAAACCAATCCCGCCAACGGGCATATTGAACACAACGACGAAGCTAACAAGCTTTGGAGTCGTGAATATGCCAAGGGCTGGGAACCTCGAAAAGCTTAAGTCGATTTAGCACCTCGCGGTCCATTTTGTAAGCACACTGCCGATGGCGAAATCCATCGGCAGTGGCACGACGCGGGAATTTTTTATTGCCATGCGGCACACGGCTCCCCCGGATTCAACAAGCATATTTTTTTATGCATAGTAACCGGGCGACTCGTGCCGCGAGCGCTACTGAGTTCGGTGGTATCAGACATTCGCCGTGCCGCTAATCTCTCTCCCACGCGGCTGATCTTTATCAGCAACGCTCTTTAACGACCTCCAAAACACCAACCCTCCGCGTCGCGAAGAATCGCGTTGCCGGAAAACAAGTCCTGCTCACCACTACACCCCACCTTGCTTCACCCCCGAGCCAATCGAATGAGAACCTCTTTTTGTATTATCGCGATGCTCTTTTCCACCCTCTCTGCTACCGCCGAAGAACCGTTATCGATCGGCATCATCGGCTTGGACACCTCGCATGCCATTGCGTTTACCAAAGAATTCAACCGAGAACCGGCTCAGCCTGAACTTGCGAATTGCCGTGTTGTCGCTGCGTATCCCTATGGCAGCCGCGACATCGAATCGAGCTCGAGTCGTATTCCCAAATACACCGAAAGCGTGAAAGAAATGGGAGTCGAGATCGTCGATTCGATCGACGCCTTGCTCGAGAAAGTAGATTGCGTGCTGTTGGAAACCAACGATGGCAAGCCGCACCTGGAACAAGCCCTCGCAGTGTTCAAGGCGGGCAAACCTGTGTTTATCGACAAACCGGTCGGTTCGAACCTGAGCGAAGTCGTTGCGATCTACCGCGCTGCGAAACAGTACGACGTGCCGATGTTTTCCAGTTCGTCGCTGCGATACATCAGCGGTATTGACGCGATCAAATCGCCTGGATTTGGAAAAGTCCTCGGCTGCCAAACCTACAGCCCCTGTTCCCTCGAACCGTCGCACACCGATCTGTATTGGTATGGCATTCACGGTGTCGAGGCCTTGTACGCCTGCATGGGGCCGGGCTGCGAAAAAGTGCGACACGAATCCACCCCCGCGGCGGAACTTGCCACGGGGCAATGGGATGACCAGCGACTCGCAACATTTCGCGGGATCAAGTCCGGCAAAAGCGGCTATGGCGGGATCGCGTTTGGCGAAAAACAGGTCCTGCCCTTAGGAGACTACGCTGGCTACAAGCCGCTGCTTGTACAAATCGCAAAGTTCTTTCGAACTCACGAAACTCCGATTGATGCCGCCGAAACCATCGAACTCTATGCGTTCATGCAAGCGGCGATGGAGAGCAAGAACCAAGGCGGCCAATACGTGAAAATCGCCGACGTGATGGCCAAGGCCGAAAAGGAAGCCGACGCGCTACTGGCGGAATGACGCTCGAAACGATTGGAAGCCAACATGGCGTTGCACATGTAAGCCGGATCACAGCGGAGCGATGATCCGGCATAACCGCGGTTGCACCGGTGAACTCACCGTCGGCACGCCGGATCGGCCTCGCGTTAGGTGCTGTTCGGAAATAACTTCGTCATTCGAATTTTGTTACAAATCACGCGGGTTGAGTGTTTTCTCTGTAGTGGACGAGGCTACGAGTCCCGCCGTGCCACTAAGTCGCTGGGACTCGTAGCCTCGTCCACTACGTCCAAAGCTGGCCGACCTACGCCCATTCCGGTAAAGCTCTAGCGGAACGGCCCAAACGCCACCGGAGGGTTCGTGTCGTTCGGGAAACATTTTGAAGTGACGAAGTTATTTCCGAACGGTTCCGTAGCGTGAATTGATCAGGACTACGCCATGCCTTGATCCGGTCTAACCTAAGCGGTCCGTGGCCACGTGATATTGTGGGTCTTCGGAAACGTTGACTTCGACAAAGTCGCCTGCTCGATCGAGCAAATCACGGCACTCGGCGCTCAGATGCGTCAGGTGCAATCGCTTACCTAATGACTGGTACTTTTCTGCTAGCGTGTTGATCGCCTCAAGTCCCGATTGGTCATAAACGCGAGTGTAGTAAAAATCGATAACCACATCGTCGGGATCGTTCGCCGGATCGAACAAGTCTTTGAACGATGAAACCGAAGCAAAGAATAACGGGCCATGCAGCTGGTAGATCTTGCCACCGACTTCGTTGATCGTAATGTCAGCACCTAAGTTCGCCGCATGCTTCCAAGCGAATACGACTGCGGAAACGATCACACCTAAGATGACCGCGGTTGCCAAGTCATGCATCACGACGGTGTAACCGGCAACGAGCACCATCACGGCGACGTCGCTCAGTGGCATCCGGTGAAACATCTTCAGCGATGCCCATTCAAAGGTTCCAATCACCACCATGAACATCACGCCAACCAAAGCAGCCATCGGAATCTGTTCAATCCAAGGTGACAGAAACAGGATAAACATCAACAAACAAACCGCCGCAGTGATTCCCGACAACCGGCCTCGACCACCCGAGTTGACGTTGATTAGCGATTGGCCAATCATCGCACATCCGCCCATCCCGCCGAACAATCCACAAACAATGTTCGCAGCCCCTTGGCCGATACATTCTCGGTTGCCACGTCCACGCGTCTCAGTAATTTCGTCGATCAGCGTCAATGTCATCAACGATTCGATCAAGCCCACACCGGCGAGCGTGATTGCGAATGGAAAGATGATCCAAAGCGTATCGAAATTCATCGGCGGCATTTTGTAGTCAAGAAAGAACAAGCGAGGCAGTCCACCACTGATCGATGCTGTGGATTCGCTCTCGGTTCCATCCGCCGCTTCGGCATTGGCAGCCGCTGCGACGGCGTTCACCGCATCCACACGGTTCTTCGCCTCGGGCGTCATAGCCACGGTCGAAACGTCAAGCGAGCTGGTCTCGTCTGCAGCGACTTCATCCACGTCGGCCCGACTGGCCGCGATCGCTTTGGCCCGAGCTTGCGTGTTCAGCATGTCGCCGACGGTTGCCACGACATTTTCGCCCGAACCGGATTCGCTCTTCATCAAGTGGTTGATTCCCACCGACATCAAGGTGACGGTCAAAATCGCGGCCAGCGACGAGGGGATCGCTTTGGTCATCTTAGGCAACAACCAGATGATTCCCATCGTGATCGCCACCAACACCAGCATCACCATCAATGGCGTACCACTCAGAAAGGTCAAATTCCCGCTGGCTCGATCCAACGTTTGAAAACTGCCGAATTGCGCCATGAAAATCACGATCGCCAATCCGTTAACAAACCCTAACATCACCGAGTGGGGCACTAATCGGATCAATTTACCGAGCCGCGCCGCTCCGATCACGATCTGGATAATCCCGCATAACACCACGGTTGGAAACAAATACTCAATTCCCTGGGTTGCCACCAACGCGACAACGACCACGGCCATCGCACCAGTCGCCCCTGAGATCATTCCAGGACGTCCGCCAAACGCAGCGGTGATCAAGCCGATGAAGAATGCCGAATAGAGGCCGATAATCGGGGAAACCCCCGCGACAAACGCAAACGCAATGGCTTCGGGAACAAGGGCAAGAGCAACGGTCAAACCCGACAGCAAGTCATCCTTGGCCGTTGCGGTTCGTGAGCGGAAAAAATTTAGCATGGCAGGTCAGAAATCGATCGAAAACGATTCGGAGAATGGGAAAGGACGTAGAGAACCGTCGCAGCTAAGATCCTTGATTTAGGCAAAACCCGATCCATCGACGGAGAAACCAGCGGCGTGAAGCCAGTGGCTTTATAGCCGCGGACTATAATCCTCACCCATTTTCCGTCAACATCGCTTTGTCGACCATTCATCATGCATGGCAATGAACATAGGGTCGCAATGATGCGCCAGTGTGAAGATCGTCCCCGTTACGTTATCCGCGGGGGCGACATCGGGTCCAAACAGGTTGCCCTTGCCGGGTTGCCGCAACCTGGCAGACCGCGCTAAGAAAAGTTCAGACCAAGCCAAGAGTTCACGCAAAGTAACGATCGCGTGGATTGCAGTGGTCGGTCTATCCCCCCCAACAGCGATCAAGATCCCGTGGTGGATTTGGCCCCATGATTGCAACCGCATGAACACGATTGCAACCACATGAATGCGTCTGCAACCGCATCAACGGAGGCGGCAGATTCAGGCGGGAATCCCAATCAGGCGGGATCGAGCGATCTGTTTTCGCCAGAATCAGACTCAACGACATGAAACATACGTTCCAACCGCGTCACCGCAAAGACTTCTTGCACCGCTTCGCCAACCTCGGTAAGGATCAACTTGACCCCCAACTTACGTGCTTTGCGGTTGATCTCAATCAACTCGTTGACACCTACGCTACTTAGCCGGTCGACACCCCCCAGGTCCAGCTTCAATGTCTGGACCGAGTCGCTTTCGGGTTGATCGGATTCGGTTTGCCAGCGCATCCAGCGAACCAAGTCTTGCGAGAGTTTTCGCGCGGTTTTCAGGGAGTTAAGTTGTTGGGTCGAGCAAGAGACGGTCTGTTCCGGTCCTTTGTTTTTAAAGAGATCTCGATGGGGTTTAGCTGCAGGATTCGCAGTGTGATTGATGGGGACGCTTCCTAGATTGCTCATACTTCTCTGTGTTTTTTGTTCGCAGAGTGGATTACCGATTCCCGGTAAGTTTGAGTAAGCATACCCGAAAACGAGGCCACCATCAACCAAAACTGCGGCGCCCCTAAAACAATGACGCCTCATCGAACACTGCGAATCGATGGCAGTCCGGGCTCAGATGCATCCAGCGTCTACTGCGAGAGGCTTTCCGGCTTTATGCATTTTGCGGGTTACGCTTTCTGTGGCGCATCGACCTCATACAGCACGATCACGAGCACATCATTCGCCGCAAAACTGCTTAAAGGTCCTCCGGACGAGTTGGGCGAACCGGACATGTTTCCCGTGATCGAAATCACACGTGCCCCACTCTTTCGCATCCAGCGATTGATTTGATACTCCATGTCCGCCATTTCGGTATCCACGCTTTTGAACATTTTGACTTGATGCATAGGACGTCCTCGTTGTTATTGAGTTGGATCGGGTTGTGTCGGAATATTGTCGTTCGAAACGAATGACGGTGAAAGAAGTGGGGACAATCGATGCGGACAAATTTCCGCTGATGTCGCTAATGTGTCGCGAGAGGTCGCAGCACAAGCATCTGCAAAGACCGCATCATGTTACCTTGATTCAAGCGACTCGTCGTCGTCGACTACCGCGGTGCTCAGCGGCCGGAACGCTTTAGGAGGCGGTTCTTTTTCAGGCTCCCAGATTCGTAGCGTCACTTCATCGATCATCACTTCGCCGTCGCCCATCAATTCGAACATCACGCTGACTTCGGTTTCTTCGAGCGTTTGACGATACAAGCGGACGGGCGTCCACGCCGATCGGCCTCGCACCAACACGCCCATTTCTTGGCCGCCGATCGAATCGTACACCAGCACTCCTTGATGAGGTCGCCCGAAACCGATCGTTCGCACAAGCGCATCAATTCGAACCGCGGTATGAGCGGGGACTCGGACGGCGGGGCTGCGAATTTGGATCACGGTTCCCTCGTAACCGCCCGGCAGCGGATCGTCCGCAATCGCAGTCGCACGCGCCAGCAGCGCGCCGGGGCCCGCATAGGATCCGCGACTGGCAAACACCACTTCGCTCTTCGCTCGGCCCTCAAGTCGTTTGCCAAATTTCCAGCGTTCTTCGTTTAACGATTCGGCGGTATCGAGTGCGCCCGCGGTCATAAAGTTGCGGCTCCAACCGCGATCTTGAGTTAACGGATACCACATCGTCTGGACTTCGGCCGCGCCGCAATCGATTGGCGGACAACTGGTGGGCCGTGGCCAATCGGGCATCAATGTTTCCGCGAGCTGCCATTCGCTACGCAGTGCCCATGCATCGGCGCGACGCGCCATACGCAAGGTTGCATCAGAATCGCCGGCGCGATACAGCGGTTCGGCTTCGGCAAGCGTTCGCCCGGCGACGCCAATCAAATCCATCGGCGCAGTACGATTGCCGACTCGCGATGCCGAGACGGTTTGCCACTGATTGCGTGTTTGGCGAACCAAGTCACCGGCAAGCTGCCAACGATCCAGTGCGGCTTGGCGGGCAAACCGTGCTGCGGATTGGCTCAGCGCACCTCCCACGCTGGGGTCGCTGCTGATCACAATAATCTCCGCGGCATCCGGTGACACAATCGACAACCGTGCTCCGGTCGCTGTCACGTCGGCGGCCAATCGCTGCGCGGTGAAATTCGTCAATCGCCATATCGTCTTTTTCGAATCGGTTGGCGAAAGGATTAATTCGAGTGTCTGGCCATCACCCGCCAAAACTTCCGATCCACGTGATGCCTTTGACGTTAGCAGCACGACGTCGACATCGTCTTTCGCCAGCCGGGTGCAGTAATAGGGAGCTCCCGTGACACGGAGCGGCGTCACCGGCGTCGCACCGGCAATCCACGGCTCCAACATTGCGATCATGCGATTCACATAGCTCAGCGCCATCGAACGCTGAGTGTCCAGCTCGGTGCCGGAGGCCAATGAATGTGTCGAACGAAATAGGATCGCATGAGGTGCAATCTCGAGACTTCGCATCGCTTGCAGCCACATCGAGTGCCATCGAAACCCGGTCGGTTGCGGAGCACCGATGGAATCGGCAATCGCTTGCGTTTGCTGAAGCGTCCGCTCAGGCGGCATGCTCATCACTCCCGCTGCCATTTGTGCCCGGTCGCCGACACGGCGGGCAAAACGGGTGATTTCAGCGACTTCCTCTTCGGCGGTTAACCCCCGTGCCCGGATCGGCATGTCTTGGACCATCGCGTCCATGATCGTCATGTAACGCCGATAACTTTCCGAAGGAGCACCGAGGATCGGACGCTGCCACGGTCCGGGGAATGCACGAAGCCGACGTGCTGTCAAATCCGCCGCGTCGACGCGTGTCGAGTCGAGCGCTTCGTTATGCCCGATGTACCAAGCGGCAACCGGTTGAAGCAAAGATTGCAGTGCGGGATCGGGCGCCGACGGAGCGGGCGCATAGATTGCCACTCGCGTTTGGATCGCTTCATTCAACAGCAATGCATCGGGAGGCGACGAGAGCTGGACGGCATCGAACCCGAGCGAGCGCACCCACGCCAGCGGTTCACCGTTGTGCTGCAGGATACGTGTGACCTTGCCATTGGGAAATACATTCATGCGACTCGCGTCGGCCGGAATCGACGCGGCCTGCGGATCGACGCGGCTCGCTGCGGTGCGATCGTCATCATGCCCCGACGACGCGGGATGCGGCACCGTCGCGCGGGAAACATCGGTAACGCTAACAATCCCGTCGACTCGCAATTCATCGAGTCGCAGTGCAGTGACGCCTACTCCGCTATAAGCGTTCACGACCACGGCATCGACGTAAGGATCTTTTAAATTCGCATCCGCGCCGTGCTCGCCACGCAGCGCCATGGTTTTCAGCCGTAACGGACGCTCGATCATGCCAATCCCAATCCTGGCAAACTGGCCCGAATCGTTATAGCTTGCCCCATAAACGATCACTGACGCAGGTCGCCGTGAAGGTTCGGGACGCAAGTAGGGAAAGCGAACGCGAAAACCAATTCGAGCGCCCGGTCGGGCGCTCATCACGGCAACGTTTGCCGTCAATCCATCGATCGGAACAATCGGTTCGATGGGGTAGGCCAACACCGCTTCGGTGCCATGCGTCGCGTTGATCGTCACCACTTCACATGCGCGGCCGTCGATTCCCCCGTCCGCCAAATGTTTGTGCGTCAGAATCCGTGCATCGCAATCCGAGGTGTCCAGCTGCCAACGCGGCGGGTACGCATCGAGCGAATCATACAATTGGGCATGGCCGCGCGGTACGCTTAACGCCAATCCCGCAACCGCAAAAACCAACCCGCGAAGCACAATGCGCAGGGTTTGCCAAGACGGTTTGACCGACGACGATTTGGATTCGGATTGCCTTGGCAAGGACATTGATCGTTGACCACAGGGCTCGGACTCGGAACAATCAGCCGCAGTTGCTCGTTCGACTCTTGCCACGGTGAACTTCACCCGTGCGACAACCCGCTACCAGCAACTCACAGCCGAGATGTACGGCAAATGCGACAACGTGTTGAAAAAAAAACACATCCCGTCGAAAGCCGTCTCTAAAAACGTAAAACGTTTCCATACCAAGATTTAGGGCACTAAGCCAAGAGGAAGTCGGTTGAAAAAATGCAACGTTGCATTTTGACATCAGCGCCGACCGAATCATCCTAAGTCATTGACTAGAAACGCCTTACAATCGAATCAGAACTCTCGGCCAGGGAATCGGCACTTCGAATGCGATGGATAGCAAAGCATTACAAGACACAACTTGCTGATTTCACTCTACGGAGCACAACCGAATGCCTAAGACCATTGGATCGACCAACAAGCTGAACGAAGACACTCCTGTAGAGCTGCAAGAGATGATCAACGCGATCAATTCGCTTCCCGCCCGCTACCGCGACGCAGTGGCTCCGGCATTGGACCGCGTGGTGGAGTGCAGCACCCGTCGTCGACGCATCCTGAACTTGGTTCAAGAAGCGTTGTCACAGCTTCGCTTGGACATGAAGTACTTGATCTTTGACCTCGAAGCCACCCGCCGGGAACGCGACTCGTACCGCGAGCAACTCGAAGAACGCGGCCAGGGCTAATTCGACAACAGCAGACGTGTCCGCCAACCGCTTGTTCATTCCCTTACTAGCACCCTGGCCGGGAAGGGCTCAGGCGGCCGCGGCCCAGTTGGGGTGATTTTCTCGAAGATCGAACCCAATCTGTTTTTCACGGCGTCAATCTGCTCACTCGCTTTGCCAGCGGGCGGCTCTGCGGGCAAGTTACGAGCGTCCAACAGTTTGCTGTCTTTGCGGAACAGACGCCACGAACCGTCGAACAGATTCTCGCCCTTACCCGCGATCCCATGATGCACCCATGCCCTCGGGGTACCAACGCGACCATGGATCTGCGGCACGATACTGCGTCCATCAATCGACAGTGAAGCGGGGATCGCGGTCTCGGTTAATTCGCAAAAGGTCGGAAACAGGTCGACGACATCCACCAAGTCGTCACTGACGGCTCCGCGAGGCACCGATTTGGGCCCCCATACGATCAGCGGTACATGCGTGCCAGCATCGTTCAGCTGAAACTTGCCGCCGTTGACATTCCCCGCGATCGTATGCCGAGTGTGCTTGAGTTCATGGGGTTGTCCTGATTTTGGATTTTTGAAATCCACGTCGTGCGTGCCATTGTCACCCATGAAAACCACATAGGTGTTGTCTCGAATCCCAAGCGTTTCCACGGCATCGAGCAACCGCCCCACCAATTTGTCCATGTAATGGATCATGTTGCCAAGCTGGGCCTGCCGTCCAAGTGCTCGATCGTCCGGCGTTTCGATGATCGGATCATGCGGCAGCAGTTCGTTGTGCAGAATGAAGAACGGTTTGCCCGCGGCTTTGGCCTCGGTCATCTGCTCGATCACATAGTCGGCTAACACATCAGGACCAAAACGATCGGCGATATCTTCGCGAACACGGCCGTCTTCGTTCAGCGTGGGGTTCCAATGACGCAGGGTCTTGTTTCCGTCACGCCAAATCTGCCAAATGCACCATGAATCAAAGCCGGCATCCCGGATATGGTCGGGCCATACCTGCAGCGTCGCCAATTGCCACTTTCCGGTAACGCTTGTCGTATAGCCGCGGGATCGCAGCAGCTGGGCAAACGTTGGCATCTTTTGAAAATCCACTTTTTGCCGCGTTCCATGATGGACCGGTAATACGCCAAGATGTCCGTGCCGGGTCGTATAGAGTCCGGTGTGCAAGCTGACTCGCGACGGCGTACACACTGGGCTGGCGTAGGCGCGACTGAATCGCATCCCAGCCGCCGCCATCTGATCGAGACGAGGCGTCTTGAAATCCAGTCCGCCATAACAGTTCAATGCTTCATAGCCGATATCGTCGGCATAGATCATCAAAACATTTGGCTTCTCACCAGCTGCCAGTTGGAGCGCAAACGCTCCGTGGCCGCAAAACAAAGCAATTATCCAAAGTGCAATCCGGTACATTCAGCAACCTTTTCAATCATGGCGTAAGTATCGTTCGCAGCGTTCTTGCGAAGATTTTGTCCTCGTAGCGAGAGGATGAAATCAAGTCGAACATCGCGGAAAGGAGTCATTCGTTGCAATCAAGTCCGTGGCAAATCATTTGCGTTTCGTCTTGAAGTATCGCGCGTACTCCCAGCGATCCTGCCATTGGTCAAAGAAAGGTTTGTAGTCCTCGACTTCGGTCCACCATCGAGGCTCGGGATGATCGGGGTCCACCCGGCCTTCGGGGTAGTCTTTCCCGGCCACGCTGGCTTTGACCGATTCGTTCCAATCGACGAGTGACTTCTGCATTCGCTTTGCCACCTGCGGATGCTTGCGAGTGACGTCGGTGGTTTCGGTAGGATCGTTGTTCAAGTCGTAAAGCACGAACTTGGATCGATCCAGGTTTTCTGCGAGCAATTTGAAGTGATTGTCGATCAACGCCGCCTTATTCGAAAAACGAAAAGGAATTGGTTGTTCCCGTGATCCGATTTCTTGCTGAAACAGCGGCTTCAAACTGACGCCATCAAGCGGATTCGGCGCGACCGATGGGTCGAGCGACAACAGATCGACGAGCGTCGGAAAGATATCCATCGTACAGGCGGGATAGTTCGTGACGCGTGGTTTGATCATCGCGGGCCACTCGACGATTGCGGGGACACGCAGCCCACCTTCATACAAACTTCCCTTGTGGCCGCGAAGCCCACCGACGGTATCGGGTGTGATCTTCGGCAGCCCACCATTGTCGCTGCAGTACCAAACCAAAGTGTTCTCGGCGACCCCGAGCCGGCGCAGCGAATCTCGCAGCGTCCCGATGCTGCGGTCCATCGCCACCAATTCCCCATAGTGGTGCCGCGAGTCTTTGTCGAGCGATTCAAACGGTTTCAAATCATCGTCCCCCGCTAGCCACGGCGAATGGGGTGACCCGAACCAAACCACGGTAAAGAACGGCTGGTTCGCTTTGGATTGTCGTGAAATGAAATCGATCGCTTCGGTCATCGCCACGTCGGACGAATCGCCCGTGAATTGCTCGAACTTGCCACGCCGACTCATCAGCGGGTCACGGTCAAAAAAATTGGTGACCGAAACCCATTGGTCAAAACCAAAATGTCCCGGATGATGTGCGTCGGTGTGCAGGACAGGAACCCCAGCTCCACGCAGACCATTGAGATGCCATTTGCCAAAATGCCCGGTCACATATCCGGCATCCTTCAGCACACTGGCGATTGTGGTTTCTTGGCGTCGAAGCGCGTAGCCATGCGACTGAACCCCGGTGCGGTCATTCGATCGCCCCGTCATAACACTCGCCCGCGTTGGCGAACAAACGGGGGCACCTGCGTAAAAACGATCCAGCCGCAAACCACTCTCTGCCATTGCATCGAGGTGTGGCGTTTTCAAAACGGGGTGATCGTAATAGCCGGTTTGCCCCCATCCCTGGTCGTCCGTCATCACCAACACAATGTTAGGATGCGGCGGCGATTTCGCAGCGGCCTGCGTTCGGTCGTCGGCGTGACAGTGACCGCCCCACCGGAAAGCCGCCAACGATACAGAAACGCAAAGGACAACGAAAAAACGAATTTGGGAACGAACGGGGATGTGGTTTTGAGATGGCATGCTGAGTTCTCAGGCGGGACGTTAATCGTATCGCCACAGCGTAACATGAACCGCATCGACGTGCAGGCAGGAAAGAGCAAATGGAATCGTCAATCCGCCGGCGGATTGCCCCAAGCCGAGGACGAAGTGCTACATGTCCAGGTCAATGATGTGAAAACGGCGCCAAGGATGGGTGCCTTTGAAAACGCCGTGCATTTTGTTCGTGGTGACTTCCGATGCGTGTCGGATCGCTCCGCTGGGTCAAACAAACCGCGCAGATCACCGACCGAGTATCATAAGGGATTGCGATGCCGGAAGAGTACATCCATCACGCTATTGCAGGACGATTTAGCACGTCCTGTTAGCATGTCCTGGGCGGCCCGAATCGACCGCGATCGGTTGAGCCGCGATCGGGTGAGCCGCGATCGGGGTTGCGGTCCGGCGGAGCGAACAATGTTCGTCCGCAGTTCGTCGTGGACGGCGGTATTTGCCAAGGTCCCTTTTTCTATTGTTTCGAAGGCGTGTTCTATCATGCGGATTCTGCTCACTCTGCTATCGCTAACCGTGGCGTTTGCCACCGAGGCAAACGCGGGCGATTCCATTCGATTGCCGGTGATAAAGGACAACTCGATTGTGATGGTCGATGGCGAGTGGGACCAGAACGCAGGGCAACAAGGCCAGATCCGTGTCAAAGGCAACCAACATATCGTCACCATGGCGTTTGATATGTCCGCCGTCGCGGGCAAACGCGTCAAGCGAGCCACGCTGGTGTGCGTTCAAGGAGAACAACACATTTCCGGTGTCACGCTGTCCACGATCGCGTGCCCCTGGGATGAAGCTCGTTCCGCCGGTCTGACCGCAGGGATCGAAGGCGTCGACGACTGGGGATACTCGGGTGCTCGGTTTCCAGCCGTCTCTGGCGGTAATGCCTTTACACTGGTTCATCAGTCCGGTTCATTGGTCCGTGATGGCAATTATCATTGGGACGTGCTATCGGACATGGTCCATGCGATGGCGTTGGGTGTCGCGGATGGTTTGGCCATTCACGAACACGACGCGGACTATCGGCGAAACCCGACCATTTTCTCGCATCAGCAGTCGAGCAAGAAACCGTATCTACTCGTCGAACTCGACGATTCGGATGAAGCGGATCCCGAGGCGGCCACGGACCTGCAATTGGAATCCCCTGATATCCATTCCGCTGAGCTGACGCTGACGTCGCCAATGCACGGATTTGCCTATGAGGTTACCGTGGATGGCAGTCCGCTCGGCCGACACAATATTCCGCTGGTAGCCCCCGGGCACCCGCAAACGATTCCGCTTCGCGACCTGCCTTCGTCGATCACCCCTGACCAACCGTATGAAATCCGCGTTGTCACCCTGAATCGCACAGGCCAACGTTCACCGCCCGCCGTACTGCGAGGCGTGATCCTGAAGTCGGGACCAGTCGATCGACCGTCGCTAGCGTTTGCACCACCACACCCTTCGCCAATCCCTGGGCTGAGCGTGATTCCGGTCACGGACAAGTTTGATGCGTCGGGAAAGGCTGTGGGCGAACTTCCCGAAAACTATCGGACTCACAATCCAATTTTTGACGGTAAACGAGTGCAGCTCGCTGCCGCGGCGGGCGAAGTCGTCGGATTTCAGCTGTTACTGCGACGCGACGACAGCGAACAAGCATCCGTAAATGTCCATGTAAATGTACCTCAGGCACGTGTTGATCTACACCAGGCGGTTTATGTGCCGGCAAACGGCCGCATGATCCCCGATCCACTGTTACCGCTGTCTGAATCCGTTTCGCTCAAACCTGATACAGATCAATGCATTGTTGCCGACATCTACATTCCGTTTGATGCATCGCCGGGTGTTCGCACTGGGAAAATCACGATCTCTGACGGACGTGTGGTTCCGCTGTCAATCAAAGTCCATCCCTTCACGTTGCCTCGCCAGGCGACATTCTTGTGCGAGATGAATGGCTATGGACTTCCCGATCACGTTAACGACTACTATGCTTTGCAGCAGATTGCGTATGACCACCGCGTGCACGCCAACATCTTGCACTACTCGCACGACACTGCAGCCCCCGGCGCAAGGAAAAGCAACCTTGATATGCGTCTTCGTTCCGGGCGACGGATGAACAATCAGCGATACGATGACATTCAACCAAATTCCATAACGGGCTACTGGAACGATTTTGCAGAAGCCTTCGGGCCGTACATCGATGGTTCGCTGTTCCAAAATGGGCATCGTGGTCCGATCCCGGCACCCGGCTTCTACTTGACGTTTCACGAAAGCTGGCCACTGAATTGCCGAGCCTATTTCAATGGCGATCCGGACGCCTACCAGGCGTTTAATGCACACCCTGAGTATGCTCGAACGTACGTCAATATCTTGCAAGACTTTGCGAGACTTGCCGATTCCAAAGGATGGAATCAAACCGGATTCCAGGTCTACTTCAATAACAAAGGATCGCTCGAGCAAACGACGAAAGCGCCGTGGATTTTGGATGAACCGACCAGCTATTGGGATTACCGGGCGTTACAGTTTTATGGAGAATTGACCGATCGCGGCCGCGAAGTCACAGCCGATGTGCAGATCGATTATCGCATCGACATTTCGCGTCCCGAATATTGCCGAGGCCAGTTGCACGGCCGCGACGATCTATGGGTTGTCTCCTCCGCCGCGTTCCAAAACTACCGGCGTCTGGTCACCGACCGCATGCAACGTGATGGATTGAAGGCGTGGGTTTATGGAACAACGAATCACGTCCACGAGACCAATCGCAACGTCCAAGCCTGGGCACTGGACGCATGGCAATACGGAGCGACCGGTATCGTTCCCTGGCAAACGGTCAACAAAACCGGCAGTGCATTGACAAAAGCAGATCAACTGGGACTGTTTATCTTCGACAAAGCTCCTGATGGCCAAACGGTCGTTCGGCACTCGCTGCGATTAAAAGCCTATCGAGATGCACAGCAATTGATCGAATACCTGAACCTGCTGCAGCATCAACGGGGTTGGACTCGTCAGCAGATGCGACGATTTGTCAGCCAATACGTCGATCTGAACGTTCAGGTTCACAAAACCAATGAAGCGGACGCCGGAACGTCCGCTTACGGCAAACTGTCGGCAGCCGGACTGGAGAGTCTTCGCCTGGCAACGGCAAAGCTGCTGGCGGCGGACTAAGCACAGACTCGCATCGATCGAGAATCAGCTATGAAACGCTCAAGCAAAAACGAGCGTAGTGGATCTGCCTAAAGATCCTTTACGGAAAGGAGATCTTTAGCATGATCGACTGCGGCAAGACTCGGCGGGCGTTTGGATCAGGGCTTCGAGTCCAACGACAAGCACAAACGCGGAACACACCGTGCTTGTGAATGGTGGGTCGTCAGCCACACCCTCTCGATTTATTCGAAATGCCTAACCCTATTGGTCGAAAATGGGGGCGGGATCGGGTACGATTTTGCTCACGTCCCCTTTCTGGAAGCCCATTTGAATCGAAATATGATCGACCCGAACGCCCCGCCTCAATCTCCGCAATCCTCGTCCACATCCCCCACGCTGTGGCAAACGTATCGGCCGCACATTATTTCCGCGGTGCTGCTGATCGTGCTCGGTGCAATCGCGGTGGCGATGATCAACAGTGGCGGCGAACGCCGAAGAGCAGCCGAACCGATGGAAATCCGTGACCGTTGATCGTGCACCGTTAATTTGTCGGGGCGTTTTGGACGCGGCGCTTCGTTGATCAGCGAAGCTATCGCACCAGCCGGATCCCCAGTGGCAACGAGTCTCCGAAAATCGCCGCTTCCTCTTCGCTTTCGAGTCGCCCACCGTTCCTTAATAGTTCAAGGTAATGAGGAGGCGCCGATCGGCTGGCAAGATATTCGATCACTTCCTCTCGCACTTGCGGTGCCAAGTCGCGATAGCGGTCACCAGTTTTTCGTGCGATCTGTACCAACGCCAGCATCCAAACCGATTCGTGCGCGGCCGCATCCGTGCTGCGGTCCAAGCGAATCAATGACTCGATCCAATTTGCAACTTCGTGTGCCCCGACACATCCATTCAGCGGACCATACAGCGGTTGGCGACTGCCCAAACGACCGATCGCCCACAATAGAGCATGACGGATCTTTTCGTTTTTCTTGTGCAAGACCGCTTCGATCGCAACTCGTCCTAATGTGACTTTGTCGCTGACCGCCAAACGTTCCAAAGATCCGATCAATCGCCACGCTTCGGCAGCCTCGTGGGGCTCGACTTTTCGCGTTCGATTTTTTAGAGCACTGATCCATGGGGCGGCGAGCTGAGCCTGTTGCCCCGCGGTTAATCCTCCCGAAATCCGTCGCCACAAGATCATCGATTCGGTACGCGATGCGGCGGCGGGGAACACCAATTTGTTGTGCACACACCGCCACACTTGCGAGACTCGCCAATCATCGACGGCGACGCCGTATCCCGGCCGCAAGCAGAATCCGACGAGATTGAGCCAGCGTGATTCGTGCTGCGGCGATTGACGACGGCCTTGTTGGTTGTCCAGCAGAAATTGCCATTGGTCACGAAGCAGCGACGGGGGCCAATCGTTGCGATGCGTTTCGGTAATCTCTTGCAACCGCTTTACCAGCTGGTTGGGTTTCAGCTTTGTCACCGAGTCACCAAACACGCTTCGAATCGCCTCAGCACATTCGGCCACGGTGTCCGAATCCACGATCCCACGCGCTTCGCCGGTTCCGGTGTGGGCATCCCGGTCCGTTTCCAGCGTGCTGCGAATATCGAACTCCAGACGCCAACGTTTGCTCGATTCACTATCAACGCAGTACAAACCGACCGTCCCAATCTCACTCAACTCCGCTTCGATAACGACATTGATCGTTTCGTCCTTGCGTCGTTTTCCCTGCACCAATGCGGTACAGATCGGCGGCAAAGGCGAAAATTCTTTGCGATCGATTTCAATCAAAGCTCCTACCGGGTCGGCCAACCGCGTACTGCTGACCCACAACGGAAACTGCACCGGCGCCCCGATCTGCAGTTCCAGTGGATGTCCATCGGCACGGAATCGTTGGCCAGCTTCGGCGGTGCCGGGAATCAAGCATAACCCTCGCGGCGGGTTGTCCGCGACTTGCATGTAATAGGAGCGTCCAAGATTTGCGGCGATTCGAACTCCGTGCCCGCGACGCACACCCGCGTAATAGGCCGCTCCTTGCGCGACCGCCAAATCGAGCCGAGGCGAATCCAATACCCCCGGCTTCCAATCGGCATCGTCCCCGGCGAACCATCGCGACAACGAATCTACAATTCGCTGGCGAACCGCGGGCGCTGACATCACGCCGCCATTGAACAAGACCAACGCTGGTCGTTCCGCCGAGTCATCGTCTTGTTCATCCAGTCCCGTGCGGCGGTGGGTGTGCAGAAATTCGGCCAGATGTCGCGTGATCGCCGCATCCGCCGCGTAGGGCAACCCAAACTCTTGAAATCCACTGTCGCCCGCAACGGCGGTTGCGTCCAATTCAACCATCGGGAAAAAGCCATCCATCAGTGCCGCATCGATCTCCGCGGCAGTGACTTCGACCTGCATGCTACCACCGACCAATCGTGAACCCTCCGAGGGCAAATGAATCGTGTAGGACTCGGGGCGATCATGTTGCAGCATCGTTTCCTTGACCGTCCGCGAAACCTGGACCAAGCGATCCCATTGGCTCGGCGACAATGCGTTGCTCGTCCCCGAGGCGATAATTTTTGATTCGGCGAGTTTCGCCACCGCTAAATCCAAATTGTCGCCCCCGAGAATCAAGTGATCGCCGACGGCGACGCGGTGGAACTGAATTTGGTCTCCCGATTCACCCGCGGCGCGAACGCGGATCAGCGTCAAGTCGGTGGTGCCACCTCCGATATCGCAAACCAATATCAATTGTCCCGGCTGAACACGGCTCTGCCACTGGTCTTGTTGACGGTCGATCCAGGCATAGAATGCGGCTTGCGGTTCTTCGATTAAATAGACTCGTGATAGCCCCGCTTTTTTCGCGGCCGCCACCGTTAATTCTCTCGCCACCTCGTCAAACGAGGCGGGCAGCGTGATCACGACGTCCTGCTGAGCCAGCGGATCATCGGGGTGCGAGTGATCCCACGCGGACCGCAGATGTTCCAAGTAGCGAGCTGACGCATCGACCGGCGACAACCGTGTCACGTCGGCATCGCCGTGCCAGGGCAAAAGATCGGCGGTGCGATCGACGCCCTCGTGCGACAGCCAACTTTTCGCCGATGCGGCTCGTCGGCCCGGATGACGGTGCCCCGCATCGCGGGCCAGCACTCCGACGCAAAAGGGCGTGACCGCGTCTTGCCAAGGCAACCGATGACCACCCGCACTTTCGTCCGCGGTCAATTCATAGTGAAACGAAGGCAACGTTTCTCGATTTTCGCATTGCCCAAAGTCAATCCACTGAGTGATCGGAAACGTCTCGGTGGTCCAGCGATCCTTTTCCGTATCAATAAAACAGAGAGCGCAGTTCGTCGTTCCTAGATCGATCCCAACCACGTAGCGTGAAGGTCGAGTTTCAAGGTCATCAGCAATGGGATCAGAGTTTGACACAACGAGCGTATTAATGAGGGAAGTTAATGAGGGATGATTCTTGCAGTGGCGGACAATTGGCCAATCAAACACTTGAGGGATCTCCGCCCGCCAAGGCATTTCAGGTTATACTGCGAAAGCAATTTCTGCCATCCGCTGACCTATCAATCCCTCCTTCCCTAGTGACGTTGATTATGACGGATTTCTCCTCTCAAACTCCAAACGATCCCCCTGCGACAAGCTCGACTCACGTTCCTCCGGCTGCGAGACACACGAATCCGCGACACTGGAATCGGCGTCAGGCAGTGGCGGGGTCCATTGCGACCGCAGCCGCATTGGTGGGTGCCGTGTCGAGCGCCGCAGCCCCTCAGGATGAGGGGCAAAACCGCGACGCTGATCCAGGCACCGATCAAGCTGACCGAGCGACCGCAAACAAGACCAACCCGATTGCGGTGTCAACCTATTCGTATTGGCGGTACCGCGACGACAGTAAGTTATCGATCGAAGAATGCATTGATTTGGCGGCGGACACTGGGTTCGACGCGGTTGAGATTCTGCATGTGCAAATGCAAGACGAATCCAATGCGACACTGCAACGGATCAAGCAACTCGCGTTTCGCCGCGGCATGTCCTTGTGTGGTTTTTCCACTCACCAGTCGTTCGTTTCCCCGGACGCTGCAAAACGTCAAGAGGCGATTGACCACACCAATCATTGCATCGAGCTTGCTTATGCGATGGGGATTCCCACGATCCGCGTGAACACAGGACGCTGGGGAACCTCAGGCAGCTTTGACGAGCTGATGAAGAACAAAGGCATCGAACCGCGGTTGGAAGGATACACCGATGACGACGGTTTCAAATGGGTCCGTGATTCGCTGGAGCAATGTTTGCCGACGGCGGAAAAGTGCGGAGTGGTGTTGGGACTCGAAAACCACTGGGGACTTGGACGGACAGCGGATGGCGTTTTGCGAGTCGTTGGTGAAGTCGATTCCCCCTGGCTGCGAGTGACACTCGATACCGGAAACTTCCTCGAAGACCAATACGCCCAATATCGACAACTTGCCCCCGAGGCAGTCTTTGTGCAAGCCAAGACCTACTACGGAGGCGGCACATGGTACACGCTGGAGATCGACTACAACGAGGTCGCCGCGATCTTGAAAGCCGCAAACTATCGCGGCTATATCTCGCTCGAATTCGAGGGCAAAGAGGCTCACGAAACCGCGATCCCCAAGAGCCTGCAGATGCTCCGCAACGCCTTTGCCAACGCGTAGCGGCCAGCGGAATTCCGCAGCGTTCATTCACTGCGATCGAGGTGGTTAGCGGCGCGGCGCGAGCCGCCCGCTAAATTTTGAACGTCTAAATCGCTGCTACCGGACCGCTTGCGCCGCGAGCGCTAACAAACCGGGTGGGGACAGACGCCGCGCCGCACTGCTACCAATTTAGATGGTGCTGGCCGCTGTGCCGTGACATAACATCACAAATTCTAATTGCGATAGATCGTCCCGGAATAACGTGTCGGAGTCATTCCGACAATACGTTTGGAGATCCGAGTTGCCAGCACTTTTGCGTCGAGGTGTTCGTCCATCGTGAATGGGCGTTGGTTGGGTAACCGCTGGAATTCAATTGCCCCCAGGAACGCGATACCATCGGATAAAGCGATCTTGATACAGAATGGCCGACTTGCCCGTCCGTGTGCCGCATGGGGAGCGGGTTCCAACAGCAAGTCGTCACAGGCATATTTGGCGAAGCGGCGAATGCTGCCACCTTGTTCAAACAGATCAATCTTGCACGCGTCGGAAAAATCAGGAACGACCAATTGCACCAACGCCGCCAATTCATGATCCAGCGAACCAGAAACATTTCGCCCCGCAAGCCGGTCTGCCATGAAATTTAATGCGACCGAGAGTCCATCGTCCAAATCGCCTTCTCCGTCCACGCTTGGGTTCGTGTCACCGTCGTGAGCAATCGCTCTCATTCGTTCGACAAATTGTTGATTGTGCAATCTCATTACCGCCGCCTCGCTTCTTCTTATCTTATGGCTACAAACCGTTTCAAATTAAATTAGAAGTTGCTTCCGTTATGGCATCAACTTCCAAACGTTAACGTGTTTTCAAGCAGGCGGTGGATTTCGCCCAGTTCACGAGTCAGTTCCATCGTCCGCGGCGAGAAAGGCGACTTTTCGTAATGCATTTGCACGCTTAACACGCTCAGGCGAATTTCCAATGACTCAATTGCCTCGGTAACGCGATTTAAATCCTTGATCGCGTCGCTCGAAAGTGACACGTTGCTGCTGTGAGAATACATGACTGGCTCCAACAAAAATGCGGGACGCACTCACTCGGTTTGCCCCAAAATGAATTTACATGAGTTTTTATTCCTATCGACAACACCAACGCCCAGAACGTCACGTTACCACCGCTCGCACCATCGGAATGAGATAATGAATAGATCAAGGCGGAAACCGCCAGGGAATCATCTGGTACGAACTCGCTAACTCTGCTGCCCCATCGTTTCGACTTCGCTCAAGCATTTGCAAAAAGCTCGATTCTGCCGAGCGTTGCGTTCGTCGTGTGGCTGATTTTGATCATCCGAGCAGCGTTAAAACAGGAGAGATTCCCGCTCTTCTCTCTGGGGGATTCCCCTACTGAACATAAGTGCGGTGGATTCTACGAAGCGTGTCTAAAACGCTACAATGAGGAGAAGATAGCTTTGGTGAAGCTGTGTTTCGCCCCAACCGACGACCAATCACGTTAGCCAAGGCGATCGACGAATGGCACCTTGCTAGCCCGTTTCATGATTTGGCATATCGAAGCCAGAACGTTTTTCGGCTACGTCAGGTTGACATTCGACCAAGCCAGCAGCGAGTGATGGCATTGAATTCATATAAAATTAGCGAAAACGTGGAATAATTGTGGGGATAAATCAAGAGAACCCGTCATCGGCGGCCAAAGAACAGGGCGACTCCGAAGACGGAGATTCCAGCCAGACGGTGGCTCATTTTCCGATCGTGGGCGTGGGTGCGTCCGCGGGCGGTCTGGACGCGTTGCGACGTTTGCTCGAAGCGATGCCGGATCGGCCCAACGTTGCGGTTGTGATTATCCAGCATCTAGCCCGCGATAAACCGAGCCTCGCACCCGAGCTGCTCGCCAAGTTCACGTCGATGCAGGTCCGGCAAGTTCGCGATCAAATGATCGTCGAGCCCAATTGTGTCTATATCATCCCACCGGGCCAATTTTTAGAAATCGAAGAAGGCCGGCTGAAATTGCTAGCGATGCACGAGCCACGCACCGCGCCGGTGGTCGTCGATCAATTCTTCCGTACATTAGCCAAGGATCAAAACCGCTGCGCCGTCGGGGTCATCCTGTCAGGCACCGGCAGCGATGGCACGTTGGGGATCAAAGCAATCAAAGAAGCCGGTGGGTTCGTGATTGCCCAAGATCCGAATACTGCCGAATACGATGGCATGCCGGTAAGCGCCATTGAAACGGGAATGGTCGATCAGGTGTTGTCACCTGCCGAAATCGTCGCTGCGATCACCCGCTTTGCAAGACACCCCTACCTGCTACAAAGCCGATTGGCTGATGCAGCTGACTCAGCGGAAACCGACGACAACACCGCCAATGTCGATCTGTCGTTTGAATCGTTCGACGCGATCGTGTCGCTGTTGCTGAAACATGCCCATCGAGATTTTCGCAACTACAAAGAGAGCACGTTGCTACGACGAACCCGTCGACGGATGTGTTTAAAGCAGATCGAGGACGTTTCGCACTATCTGCAATACCTCGAAGGGCATCCTGATGAAATTGCGGCGTTGTCAAAAGACTTGCTGATCAGCGTGACCGACTTTTTTCGAGATGCGGATGCGTGGCAGGAACTAGCGACGCAAATCATTCCCAAAATCGTGGCCGCCAAATCAAGTGATAGTGAAACAAGTGACTGCAACGCGAACGACCATCTTATTCGCGTTTGGATTCCGGGTTGCGCCACGGGCGAAGAAGCCTATACGGTGTCGATGCTGTTTCTCGATGAGCTCAGTAAACAACAGAAAGGATGCACGCTTCAGGTTTTTGCGTCCGACGTGGACAAACAGGCACTTAGCTATGCACGCGAGGGACGTTACCCCTCCAGTATCCAAGCGGATGTGTCGCTCACAAAAATTAAACGATACTTTGTTGCCGACGAGGATGACGATCACTTTCGAGTCAACAAAACGCTTCGCGATGCGGTCGTATTTGCCGAACAAAATTTGATTGCGGATCCCCCTTTTTCTCAGCTTGATTTGATTTGTTGCCGCAACGTCTTGATCTACCTCAAGCCGGAAACGCAAAAAAAGGTAATGGCACTGTTTCACTTTGCCTTGCAACCGGGCGGACATCTGATGCTGGGGACGGCCGAAACCGTTGGTCGTCAAGACGATTTGTTTTCGACGATCAGCAAACGTTGGCGTATCTTCCAACGAATTGGTCCCACGCGGCATGATCGTGTTGATTTCCCAATCATGTTGGGGCATACACGACGCGACTTTACCACCCCGCCTCCTCTGCAACGTCGTGACAAACGAATTACCCAACTGATCCAAAAACGTTTACTCGATATCGTTGCGCCTCGCGCTATTCTGATCGATCGTCAATGGCAAATCCTGTATATCAACGGCGACGTCAACCCATTTCTGCAACACGCCTCGGGAGTCCCCACGGACGATTTGCTGAGCAAACTTCGTAGCGAACTAAAATCGAGGCTCCGCGACGCGGTCCGCAAGTCATTTTCCGAAAAACGGACCGTCCAATTCAGCAGTCGATTGGATCATGATGGGCACAGCACCCAAGTGCCAATCGAGGTTCGTTTGCTGGACGATTCGGAGCACGACGATGCGTTTGCGCTAATTATTTTTGGGCGGACGGCCAATGCACCCTCGTCCGACAAAACTGTTGCTTCGCAAACCGATCACGACGTCGTTCATCTCAATGGCGACCCGCCAAACGCCTCGACACACGACGAGACGGAATCGACGATCCGCCACCTCGAAAGTGAATTAAATTCGCTCAAAGACGAACTACAGTCTTCGCTCGAGCAGTTTGAAATTGCTCATGAAGAGTATAAAGCGTCCAACGAAGAGGTGATGAGTGTTAATGAAGAATTGCAGAGTACGAATGAAGAGCTGGAAACCAGCAAAGAGGAACTGCAATCACTCAACGAAGAACTGGCCACCGTCAATCAACAATTGGCAGCGAAGATTGATGAACTCGAAACCAAACACGCCGACTTAGAGAATTTGATTTCGGCGACGGAAATCCCCACCATTTGTTTGGACAACGAGCTAACCATTCGCTGGTTCACCCCCTCGGCTCAATCTTTGATCCGCATGCGGCGGTCGGATCATGGGCGTCCGCTGTGTGATCTAGCAAACGATTTCCAAGATGGCAATTTGGCCGATGAATGTGCGGAGGTGCTGAAGCAATTAAAGCCACTCGAAAGCGAAGTCAGTTGTCGTGATGGCCGGGTGTTCATACGACGTGTACTGCCGTATCGATCGGGTGGTGACCACGTTGAGGGTGTCGTGGTGACGATGCTCGATATCTCGGAACGGAAAAAACGCGAAGAAGAACTGCGAGCAAGTGAAGCGCAACTGCGGCACGCGCTGCGTGTGGACGGTATCGGTATCTTATTTTTCGATGCCGAGGGAACTTTGATTGATTGCAATGATTGGTTCTTGAACCGGACGGGATACACGCGAAAAGAGGTTCAGACGCACGCGTTGACGCAGCTGAACATTAATCCGCCGCCGGAATGGTCCCAAGTGGCATCGGAGCAGTTTGATGAACTTGATAAAACGGGACACTTGGGCCCTTACGAAAAACAATTCCAATGCAAGAGCGGCTCGCTGTTGTGGATGATGTTATCTGGATATTCGCGAGACGACGGCACCATCGTCGCTCATTGCATCGATATCGGCGAACGAAAGCGAGTCGAAGCGGAGTTGCACGCGACCGAGCAAAAACTTCGACTTGCTTCCAACGCCGCTAATTTGGGCTGGTATTCCTACGATGCCATCAACCATACCTTGGCCTGGTCCAACGAATTGCGCAACGTTGCTCAAATTCGACCCGATGAGCCGGTCACGTGCGATCGAGTCACTCAGTTAATCTACGAAAAAGATCGTGAGCGATACCTCGCGCATCTATCGGACACCCTCGCAGAGTGCGATGACAACGGGTATCGATCCGAGTTCCGGGTGGTCAACGATTCAGCGGAAATTCGCTGGATCGAAGATCGTGGCAAAGTCATTTACGCGGAAAACCAGGGCAAACGGTCGCCTCGTTTCGCCGTCGGCATGTGGATGGATATTACCGAGCGAAAGAACGCCGAAGAAAGCATTCGCGAGTTAAACCGAACACTCGAAGAGCAAGTTCTACAGCGAACCGAATTTCTCGACATTCTGCAGAGCACCACGCGTGTCGCCAATGAGGCCAGGACCGTCGAAACTGCGATGCGCGCCGCTCTGCAGCGGATTGCAACACACAACGGCTGGCTGATCGGTCATTTATGGCGACTGTGCAGTGACGGAAGTGGACAAATGGAAAGCTCTGGACTTTGGCATGTCCGAGACGATGCCCAAGAGCGACTGTCTCACTTGCATGACTTTCGTGAACGACGTGGCCAGAAGCGATTCACGTGTGGCGAAGGGTTGATCGGCACCGTGCTGCAGACGGGCGAGCCACAATGGGTCGAAGATGCGTTACTCGATCCGGCCCTGCATCGCATTTCGGACCTCGGCTTTCACGCCGCCATCGCCTTTCCCATCACGGTGGATGACGAAGTCGTTGCGATCATGGAGTTTCTTTCGGATCAGGTCCTTCCGCGTCACGACCGCTTTCTCGAAATCCTTCCCGATGTCGGGATTCAACTGGGGCACGTGATTGCCCGAAAGCGTCTCGAAGAAATCGTCTCTCAAATTTCAGTGATCGAACAACAACGGATTGGCCGCGAATTGCATGATGGCATCGCGCAACAATTAACCGGGGGCGCGTTGATCGCTGAATCACTTCGTCGCAACTTGCCCGCCGAGATGGAATCGCAACTCGAGAACGTGAAACACCTCAGCGATATCCTCAAGCAAACTCATCAAGATGTCCGCCGACTGTCCGACGGGCTGTTGCCGAATTCCATCGATTCGGTTGAACTGTTAGCGGGATTACAAGGCCTTGCCGCTGAAACGACACGACGTTTTCACATTCCGTGTGAAGTGCAGGCAACACAGTTCGACGAGTCGTACATCACTAACGATGCAGCCGCCTTTGTGATCTATCAAATCGCTTGCGAAGCGGTGCACAACGCAGTGAAGCACGCTCAATCGAAGCGAATCCGCATCGAATTATCGACCACAAATCAATTTTCGATGACGGTGTATGATGATGGAGTCGGCATTTCAGAATCACACCCCAAAACGAATACCAATGGGCTGCACATCATGCGATATCGCGCCGAATCAGCCGGAGGCGAGCTCCATATCGATTCGGTCGCTAACCAAGGTACATCCATTACGCTCACCATTCCTCATCGGAGTTGTCAATCATGACTAAGACACTGTCCACCGTCGCACGGATTGCGGTGGTGGACGACCACGGTATTGTCCGTTTCGGCTATTCTCAGCTCATCAACCAAGAACCCGATATGAAGGTTTGCGGGATGGCAAGCAGTGAACAAGAAGGACACACACTGCTGACGAAGGAATCCCCTGAGCTTGCTATCATTGACTTGTCGCTGAAAGAAGGCAATGGACTGGATTTGATTCAATCGATCACCAAAACGCTTCCTCAATTGAAAATCCTGGTGATCTCGGCGCATGACGAAAGCTTGTATGCGCATCGTGTATTGGCGGCCGGAGCACGCGGGTACATCAATAAGGAAGAGGCGCCCGAGAAATTGATCGAAGGAATCCATGCCTTGCTTCAAGGCGACTTTTTCTTTAGCGAATCGGTCACTAAAACCCTCATTCGTGGACGCTTGGGGAGTGTGAAACCGGCCGTCGTGCAAGGCCTCGAGTCATTGACGAACCGCGAACTTCAAGTGTTCGAACAGATTGGCAATGGACATAGCACACGTGAAATTGCCGACACCCTCTTTTTGAGCGTGAAAACCATCGAACGGCATAAGGAAAACATCAAAAGCAAACTTCACATCGATCATGCGACCCAATTGGTCCGCCATGCCACTCAGTGGGTGATGAAGCGGGGCTACTGATAGCGGGCACGCACGAGCCTAATCGAAATAACCGTGAACTGCGGGCAACATGAGCAGCCTTTGGGTTTACGCCAATGTCATAGAACACCTGAATTTTGTTTTACATATTTCTGACATTCGCTTCCTCATCTCGACAGACGCCGCGGTGTAAAATCGGTACGGGAACGCCCACTAAGACTTAGGCGTTCAGCTTCGTTTTTGGTTCGAAAATACTCTCGCTGGCGAGATCATCTGATGGGTTCTCTTCGTTGCTGCTTTCTAATCGCGACGTCCGTTGCCCTGCTGGGACACGTTGCCACGTTGGCGGCGGAACCGCCGGCTGACGCCTCGCAAATCACAACGTTGCCGGATCTGGATCGTGCAATTCACGATGCGATGCAGTCTCGTAAATTCGACACCGCAGTCAAATTGATTGAAAAATCGCTCGATGATAAAGCAGTCGCTTCACGTGATTATCTGCTCTATTTAAAGGCAAACGCTTTGGCGGAATCGGGCGTCCACGATGACGCCCTCGCTGCGTACGAAACGCTCGAAAAGCAATATCCCGACAGCGCTTGGGTACCACGGGCTCGCTTTGGCCGCGCTCATGTGATGGTGCTGCGTCACCAGTACAAAGACGCCGGTGCGATCTACGCCGCCGAAGCGGAGCGTTTGCTCTCGCGTGATCGCAAAGACGAACTCGCAAAACTGTACCTTGAATATGCCGATCGTTACTTCGAGGGTATTGCTTCGGAGGATCCATCGCAGCTGAAAAAGCCAGATTACAAACAAGCACTCACCTATTACATCGAAGCGGTGAAACTTGGCCCGTCGGCCTCGCTGCGACAAACGATTGAATTCCGTATCGCCCGTTGCCAAGAAGAATTGCAGTCTTATGGAGCGGCGCGTTTAGCCTACCAAGATTTTTTGAAAAAGTACAAGCGTGCCGATCCCGAATCGGACGCGGCGGCGCCGCCCGCCACCCTTGCCGAAGCGACGTTTCGGCTAGGAGATGTCGAGCTGAAACTCGGCAAAAACGCAGAGGCGCGCAAAACGTGGCAAGATTTCTTGAGTTCTTGGAAAGCAGTCGACGCGGGTGAAGATACCGTGGCGATTGATGAATACTTGGCTCGCGCGGAGTACGAGATCGCACACACTTACGGTCTTCCCACCCCCGCATCGATTCGCGATTTAGAACTGGCGACCACTGCGGCGGAGCGGTTTCTAAGTCACCATCCCGAACACGAGCTTGCCTCGAAAGCCGAGCTTCAGATCGCACAAGGCTTTGCGCACCATCGTCGCCACACTCAAGCGGCGGAGCGTCTGGAATCCTTGATTGACACGACTGCCTACGCCGAAACCCCCGAAGTCGCTGTTGCGCGTCAAATGCTCGGGCAACAGTTCTTGGCGCAAGAGAAGTTTAATGAAGCAATTGCCGCCTGGCGAGCTTTCCTGGAGAACCACCCAGCAGACCCTCATTGGCCTGAAGTTCAAAAACGGATCGTCGATACCGAATTCGCCAAGGCTGCATACGCGAAGAGGCAAAAGAAGTTCGGAGAGGCTCGTGATTTGTGGACCACTTTTCTGAACAATCATCCGCTCGATGCACGCGCTGCGAAGATCTTGTTGACGCTTGGTAAAATGAAGTCATCCGAGGCATCGGAATTGCACAACCAACGTGTTGCCAAGGTGATCGAAGATGGCAAGTCGGCTCAGTCCGTTGATTTAGACAAACAGACCAAGCAGCTTTTCCAAGACGCGATCTCCGATTGGCGACGCGTGGTCAACAAATACCCCGATGCCCGCGAAGCGTCTATTGCTTCGTTGTTAATCGGCATCACTTTGGAGGAACGCCTCGGGAAACCGAAGGAAGCACTCGAAGCCTACAAACAAGTCAGCAATAACGTTCGCGCGGCACAACGCATCCGCCGCTTGACTTCGCCCACGCTGCAAATTGTCACAGAACGAAAATTCCGCAGCGATGAACAACCTCGAATCAAGCTAACCACACGCAACTTGGAAAACGTGACGGTTAAAACCTATCGCGTCGACATGATCGACTATTTCCGCAAGATGCATTTGGCCAGCGGGATCGAAACACTCGATATCGCGTTGATCGATCCCGACTCGCAATTTGTTCACAAGATCGAGAACAACGAACAGTACAAACAGGTCGAAGGGGATATCGAAATCCCCGTAGATGGCCCTTCGGTTACCGCCGTTACGGTATCGAGCGACAAACTCGAAGCAACCACGATGGTGGTCGTTAGCGACATCGACATCCTCGTAAAATCATCTCGCAATGAATTGTTCCTGTTCGCCGAAAACATGCGATTAGGCAAACCGGCCGCCGGGGTCAGTGTGCTGATGAGCGACGGGGACAAGGTGTTCGCCGAAGAAATCACCGGCGACGACGGCATTTTGCAAACGCAGTTGAGCGAACTTCGGTCGATTAAGGACTTGCGCGTGTTCGCGGTCCAGGAAGGCCACATGGCTTCGACGGTCACCAATTTGAACGGGCTCGATTTCGCCGTGGGGCTGACGCCGCGAGGATACTTGTATACCGACCGCCCTGCGTATCGCAGCGGACAGCTTGTCAATATCAAGGGTGTCGTCCGCTGGGTCGATCAAGATCGCCACACCTTTAAAGCGGGCGAGAAGTTTAAGCTCGACGTCTACGACTCGCGAGGACGTCAATTGCAATCAAGTGATGTTTCACTTGGCGACTTTGGCACGGTTAGCGGCAATATTCTGCTCCCGAGCACCGCGACACCCGGCGACTATCGCGTTCATTTGCACCGCATCACTTCGGGTGAATCGGATCGCGTCGGAACCTTGTCGTTCGAGGCAACGTTTAAAGTCAGCGAGTACAAACTCGAGCCAGTCCAGCTTTCGGTCGAACCGGAAAAACAAGTCTATCATCGTGGCGAAACCATTCGAGCCACGGTGCAGTTGAAGTATTACTACGGCACACCGCTGGCAAACGAATCGATTCGCTATCGACTCGGCAACGACGCAGCAGTTTCCGAAGGCGAAACCGATAAAGAGGGCAAACTATCGATCGAATTCGACACGGCCTCGTTTGACGAATCGCAACCCCTTCGTTTGACGGTTGAAAATCCCCAGCGGAATCTGACCACGACACACACGGTGTTTCTGTCGACGCGTGGATTTGAAATCGCAGCCTCAACAACAAGAGATGTGTTCCTGAATGGCGAATCATTTGAAACGCTTTTCAAAGTCTCTGACCCTGCCGGGAAACCGATTGAGACACCTCTAAGTGTCGAAGTTTTCATGCAAACCGTCACCGATGGCCGCCCGGGCGAGAAGCTCGTCGAGCGCCATGATCTTTCCAGCGACGATGACGATGGCGAGGCCCGGTTAACGCTGAACCTTGATGAACCAGGCATCTACGTGATTCGTGCCACGGGGACTGACCAATTTCAAAATAGGATCAGTGGCGAGAATCGAATCCGCATCTCCGGCGACAAGGACACCACGCGACTTAGAATCCTAGCGGATCGTCATCGCTACCAGGTAGGTGATAAAGCGGCCGTGAATCTGCATTGGCGTGAGGCACCGGCGCTGGCTCTGCTGACATTCGAAGGTGCGTCGATTCTCGATTATCAACTTGTCACGCTTGCCTCGGGCGATAACAAAATCGAGCTGCCGATGAAATCATCGTTCGCGCCCAACGTCTTTTTGTCGGTAGCGGTGATGACCAAGAATCAGTTTCACTCGGCGCAAAGTGAGTTTCGTGTATCGCAAACGCTGCAGATCTCGCTGAAACCGCATTCACAACAATTAAAACCGGGTGACGACTTGACCGTCGAAATCACGGTGACCGATCCGCAAGGCAATCCGGTCAAGTCCGAGTTGTCTCTGGGCTTGGTGCAAACGAACCTACTCAACACATTTAGCAACGTCCAGGATGCGATCGAAGCATTCTTTTCCGAGGGAATCCGCCGCACCGCGATCCGGAAGAGCACAAGTTGTACGTTCACTTATCGCCCGGCCACACAAAATGTCAGCGAATCATCGTTGGCGGAAGCGGAACGTGTGGAAATATTAGAGCGTGAGACTCGCGCACTCGCCGATTTAAGCGGACGGATGCTGCCGCCGACTGCAATGCACGATCGGAGGCTTAATGCAGCGGTTCCCATTGTTGGCGACTTCGCCGTTGCCACGGATTGGATGATGAATGGGGGCGAGCTAAATAGTGACGTGGGCGTCGACTTCGATGTTGACAATGAGATGGATGGACTGAGTCAATTTATTGAACCGTTCGGAGGGACGGATGATCCGTTCGGTGAGGATGTGCAACAATCCGAGCTCGGACAAATGCCGTCTTCGCAAGTCTGGGATTCTCTTTCTCGTCGTCGTTTGTCCGTCAGAGGTTCCAGTGAATCAACAGCGGGGTATGCCGTTCAAGCGAACATTCCCCAGGCTGCCAACGTACCGATGGAGCAAAATGCACAATTGTTCTTTGATCAATCGCCGGTATGGCGTGTTGTTCCGCAAACAGAATACTTTGACAGCTCCGTGACCCAAAACCTCAACTCAAACTCGATGGTCAATGGAGTGACCGCTGATGGGGCATTGATCGTGCTGAAAGGACGAGCCGATATAGAACGGAAAATTCGTGAACTCGGGTTCCAGTGGTTGCCCACGATGGCACACGCTGAAACGGCGTTCTGGGATCCAACAGTGGACACCGATGACCAAGGGCACGCGACCATCACCATCACGATGCCTGCAAAATCCACGGCATGGCGTCTTACCGCTAAAGGCATCAACACAGAAACACTCGCCGGCGAAGCTAGCGAGGATGTAATCACCAAACGCGACCTGTTCGGTATCCTTAAAACGCCGCTTGCCTTTACCGCGGGCGACAAGACGAAACTGCCCATCGAAATCCATCATGGCCCCGGCGACAAACGATCGGTATCCGTTTCGCTGAAAACGACCTTCGGCGACCCGTCCACTACCGATTCCAAATCGGTCTCCCAAACGAAGACGATCGAAATCGATGGCGAGGGGATTCAGAAATTGGCAATCCCGATCGAAATTGAATCCGCGTCAAGTGTGACGTTTGAGTTAACAGTCACCTCGGACGGTGAACCCGATGATGTCACAAGCGAAGTCGTCGCGGTTCGGCCATTCGGATTCCCGGTTTTCCAAACCGCTAGCGGTACTTCGTCGCAAAACACTGTGGCGCTCATTGGACTGGACAAGGATCAGCCCACCGAAAGTTCCTCGTTGGAAATCCTGATCGGTCCGAGTGTCAATCGATCGTTGTTAGAAAGTGTCCTCGGAAGCAGTCCGAATCCGCTGTTCAACTGCGGCTTGCCCTCGGCGAGTCCAATCGAGCGTGCCATATCCGATGCAATGGGTGGCACGGCCTTACTGAAGATGATTGGCCAATCAAGAGATTCGAACACGCCCGAAGGTCAAGCGTTGTCGGGGCGAGTTGCCTCGGCGGTGACGCAACTCGTCTCGGCGGCACGCGACCAAGGCGGATGGTCATGGTCGGGGAATCCTGAGGCCAAAGCTGCGGATCCCTATTTGTCATCACGTGTGATGTGGGCCCTTCATGTCGCTCGCAGCATTGGTTTCCCTGTTCCACAAGCGACGATTGAAAAGGGAAAAGCCTATTTACAGACGGCGTTTACCGAGACGGATTCGAGTGACCTCGAGCGACAAACCGTTCTATTGCATGCGATGGCAGTCTCGAAATGCGGCGATTTCTCGCTCGCCAATCGACTGTATCGCGAACGCAATCGATTGAGTCTCTCAGGGTTGATCCATTTAGCACTGACGCTCGCCGAAATGAATCACAAAGAGATGGGGCTCGAGATTTTGCCGCTCATCAAAATTCCCGGCGGCGATTCGCAGCTCAGCGCTGAGGATCGCGACACGGTGTTGCCATGGATGCGGAATGTGACGGAGTTGCAGGCGATCTATTTGTTGGCACTGCAAGAAATGGATCCTCAAAATCCGGATGCGGCGAAAATGACGGAGTCGTTATTGTCAGCACGCGTTGGATCGCGTTGGCCAATCGAAAAAGTAAACGGACCTGCGATTACCGCTTTGGCGAAATGGAACGCTGCGGCGGACAATGCTTCCGAGCCGTTTGAACTGACGCTTACTGTCAACGATCACGAACTCGAAATGCTGGCGATTGATCCTCGTAAAGACGCCACGCGTCGCATCGTGATCGATGAAAGTTTGCTGAGCCGCGAAAAGCCCAATCGGATCGAATTCAATTTGGTAGGACGTGCCACCTTCAGCTACTCTGCCGTTTTGACGGGCTTCGTTTCCGCAGACAAAATCAAGAGTTCGACAAAACAGTGGACCGTCAGTCGAATCTACGAACCCGCTCCGAAACAACTCGACGGCCGCGACGTGCCACGCGGGTTTGGCGTTGTCAACGGCAGCTACCGCTCGTTCACTAACGCGTTGACTCAATTGCCGGTGGGCCAGCGAGGTGTCGTCACACTCAATCCACGTCGACACCACGTTACCAACCGTACCGGCGAAAAGTACGACTATCTCGTGCTGACCGAACCGATTCCAGCGGGATGTTCGGTACTGGACGGTTCTGTGTCAGGACAATTTGAACGGTTTGAAATTGAACCGGGCCACATCACGTTCTACATCGGAGATCGAAATTATCCTTCGGATATCAAATACACGTTGGTGGGCAGTATCCCAGGGAACTTTCGTGCTGCCCAGTCGATTCTGCGTAGCTTTTACGAACCTTCGCTGTTTTCCATCTCGGAAGTCAAAGCTCTCGAAGTGCTCGATGTCGGCGAGGCGTCCGTAGATGAGTACCGATTGACCCCCGACGAGCAGTATTATTTCGGCAAACACGCGTTTGAGAACGCCGACTTCGACGCGGCGCATCGCTATTTGACCGAGCTGGTCGAAAATTGGCAACTCGATGCGGAAAAATTCAAGAACGCGACGCAGTGGTTGTTTGCTTCGTCACTGAAACGAAAAAGTCACAGTGACACCGTCAAATACTTTGAAGTGCTAAAAGAGAAATTCCCGGACGTTGAAATTTCGTTCGAGGATATTTTGAAAGTGGCCAAGTCGTATCGCGAGCTCGGCGAATATGAACGCAGCTACTTGGTGTATCGAGCGACGGTTCAAGCCAGCTTTGAACGTGAATCGCAAGTCGCCGGGTTCTTAAACGAACGAGGCGAATTCGTGCGTAGCGTGCAAGTGATGGAGCGGTTACTGCATGACTATCCGGCCGAAGCCTATGTTGCCACGGCGACGTATGCGTTGGCTCAGGAAACGTATCGACGCGCCGCCAAAGCGAGCGAAGATGCCAAGCTGAAATCGGCTGAGATAACGCGAGTGCACTTGATTCATGCGGCAATCAAGATGCTTGATAACTTTGTCACGACCTGGCCCAAGGATCCCGCAGACGATCAAGCCAGTTTCGCATTGGCAACGGCCCTGATCGATCTAGAACAGTTCGAGTTCGCGATCGATCGCTGTGATAAATACGCTCAGCGTTATTCGCAGAGTCGGTTGCTCGATTCGTTTTGGTACATGATCGGGTACTGTCATTTTGAACTCGAACATCCCGAAGCAGCGCTTCAGATGTGTCGCAAAGTAGCTGAGGCGACGTTCCCCAATCCCGATACCGGCGGCACTCGAGTTGCCGACAATCGCTGGGAAGCGACCTATATCATGGGCCAGGTCTATCACAGTTTGGGCGATGCTGCCGATGCGATTGCGGAATACACCAAAGTCAAAGAGCGGTTCACTGACGCTGCCGAAGCGATCCGCTTTTTTAATCGCAAGGCGGTCGAGCTCGATGAAGTCACCACGATCAAGCCCGACGATCCTAAAACCGTCGAGCTGCGCTTTCGAAATATCTCCGAAGCGGTCGTGAAGGTTTACCGAATCGATCTGATGAAGTTTGGATTGCTACAACGAAACTTGGACCGCATTACTGCAATCAACTTGGCCGGAATCAAACCGTATCACGAGGCCACGGTCGAATTGGGGGATGGACGTGATTTTCGTGATCGTGAAAAGACGCTCGAGTTGCCGCTCAGTGATGAAGGAGCCTATTTAATTGTATGTCGAGGCGAAAACCTGTATGCGTCAGGATTGGTGTTGGTGAGCCCGCTGGAACTTGTCGTGCAAGAAGACGCCACATCGGGACGCGTCCGAGTCAGTGTCAAAGACACAACGAGTGACCAATTCCTTAACAAGGTTCATGTAAAGGTCATCGGATCGGTAAACGATCAATTTGTATCGGATGATACCGACCTGCGTGGCTTGATGATCGCCGACGACATCAAGGGAACCAGCACCGTGATTGCGGCTCATCAAAACAATCAATACGCGTTTTATCGAGGCAAGGTCGATCTGCAATCATCGGTCGCCGCAGCGAACACATCTCCAAGCTCGGGTAATGCGTCGGCCGAGGCCGCCCCAAACGCCATGGCTGGACAGAAGCCGCAGAGCAAAGGCAAAGCGGGGCTGCGAGACAACCTGTTTCGGCAGAATTCGATTTACCAGGAAGAACAACAGTTGAATTTCGAGGGGCTGCTCAATAACGAGCGGCGCGGCATTACGACTAAAGAAGCTTATAAGTAAAAGCTGAACGTTTAATGGCCATTTTGGTAGCGGAGCGGCGCGAGCCTGGTCCACTAAAACGTTGGTATTTACGTCGGATAATGGGGGTGAGTTTTTCTTCCGGCCGATACTGCAGTTACCTCTCCACCGACGAAGTCAGGGGAGAGGTAGCAGAAAACCATCGCAACCAAAAATCACAACAAGCCCAAAGTTTTAGCGGTCCAGGCTTACGCCACCGGCATGGGATGTGTCGGCCTCCGGCTTAAGACTGCAAATCACGCAACCTATAAATCGCACGCCCTCCGGCACTTCAAAATAACGCAACTTCAAAACTTACGATTTGGGTTAGAATTTCCCCAAGCCGGATGCACCGCTTGGAGACAACGGCTCGTCAAATGTCGCTCGTGCTATTTCTCTGCGTTACGTTAGAATCGTTACGCTAGAATGACGATTACGTGCTTTGCCCCTCACCTCCTTTCTGACATGAATTCTGCGATGCCAACTCGTTTGCTCATTTTGTTTGCGATCTTTACCGCAACGATTCCCGTTTCCGATTCATTTCAATATTCACAATTGATTGCCGAAGACGCTATTTTGACTTCTGACCGTGACTCGGCAACGACGACTCATAAACTCGAAACGCACGAACTGGGCGATACCCGCAACGTGTTGCGGTTCGGTAACGTGATTCTTGCGGGGCAACCCGATCAAGAACTGTTCTCGGAATTCAAGCAGCGAGGAATCACCACCGTACTGACGCTCCGCGAACCGGTCGAATTGGAATGGGACGAAAAACAAGTTGCCGAGTCGGCGGGGCTGCGTTTTTTCCAGCTGCCCGTTCAAGGCCCCGACGATCTCAGCCCAGAGATGTTCGACAAAAGTTTGGAAATCATTCGCTCGGCGAAGGACGACGAGAAAGTGTTGGTGCATTGTGCAGCGGCCAGCCGAGTGGGAGCGGTATGGATGGCGCACCGGATTATCGATGGCAAACTAAGCGTGGATGAAGCACGCAAAGAAGCTCGACAAGTGGGAATGCGAGCCCCCGTCTTAGAAGCCAAAGTGCTTGAATACATCCAGACAAAACAAAACGCCCAGTCGAGCGATTCGCTGAAAAAAGCGTCTCAGTAGGGGTGCGATCTTCGTAGACGGGCAGCGTAAATATTTCAAATGGGAACGCTGGAAACCCAATGTACGCGGCCCCATCGTTTGGCGTACACTGAGCGTTGACCGAGCCCTTGCGCAGGCAATCCGTTCGCTGGCAGACCTGTTCGCTGGCAGACCTGTCCACTGGAACGCCCAACAGATATTCACCCCACTCAAGGAATTAGACATATGAATCGATGGATGACGCTCGCCGCCGCTGTTTTTGTGATCAGTTTCCCCAGCATCGCGTTGGCTCATCCCGGTCACGGTCCCGCCGATCATGGCATTTCTGAACACACGATGGGTGGATTTACACATGGCTTGACGCATCCGTTGACCGGAGTCGACCATTTGTTGACGCTGATCGCTGTCGCTCTGATCGCAGTTCGCATCGGGGGACGCGCGATGTGGGCCGTTCCGGCCGCATTTTTGGCGATGGGAGCAATCGGGGCGTCCGCAGCCTCGCTCGGCTGGAACGTGCCGATGGCCGAAGCGATGATTATTGGATCGGTATTGGTCGGCGGACTGACTTTGGCGTCACGACGTACCGCACCGACGTTTTTACTGAGCGTGATCTGTGGATTTGGCTTGTTTCACGGCTACGCTCACGTCATCGAAATGGCGGGCACGGACACTGTCGCGTCTTACTCGATTGGGTTGATGGCAACGTCGCTTGGCATGATCGTGATCGCGATGGTGGCAGCGCGATCAGCACAACGACTCGGTTCAACCGAGACGTTCACCAAGGCTTGCCGCATTGTCGGCGGATCGCTAACCGTCGCAGCGATCGCAATGATGCTGGTCCACGTAGGATAGGCTTCAAGCCTGTAAAGCAGCCCAGTCCTATCGAATTCTCGCGTAGCGAAACTCGCCAAGAGTTTCGGATCGGTCGGCATATACGACGAAAGTCTTGACGACTTTCTCTACCTTAAAACCCACCGATGACAGGCTGGAAGCCAATCCCACATTCGTTTACGCGATGATCTCTTCGACCACGCGTGATGGCTTGGTCAGATTCGACAGTCGCTGATTGGCCCCCTGCGTCGGGTACGTCAAACGCAGATGGTCGACGCCCATCAAATGCAGCAGCGTCGCGTGCAGATCGTGCGGCGACACTTTGTCGACGACCGCTTCGTATCCGATCTCGTCAGTCTCGCCGAGCGTAAAACCGCTCTTTACCCCTCCGCCCGCCATCCAGATCGTAAACGCGCCGGGGTTGTGATCGCGACCGACAAGTTTCATTTCTTTGCCGTTGCGATTTTCCCGCATCGGCGTGCGGCCAAACTCGCCGCCCCAAACGACAAGCGTATCTTCGAGCAAACCACGCTGCTGCAGATCTTTCAATAACGCGGCGATCGGTTTGTCCGTCTCGCGGCAACGGTCCGAAAACCCTTTATTGATCGCTTCGCTCTCAGCCGCCCCGTGCGAATCCCAACCCCAGTGAAACAATTGGATGAAACGAACACCGCGCTCGGCTAATCGGCGGGCCAGCAAACAATTGTTGGCAAACGCTTCCTTGCCCGGTTCGACTCCATATGCTTCGTGCACGCTTTTGTCTTCTTGGCTCAAGTCAAATGCATCGGTTGCAGACGTCTGCATCCGAAAAGCCATCTCGTATTGTGAGATGCGGGTCAGCGTTTCGGCATCGCCATACTCTTCGTACGCACGTCGATTCAGTTTCTCAATCGCGTCGAGAGTCGTTCGTCGCTCTTGACGAGATGACCCATCGTTGTTGGACAAGAACAGCACCGGATCGCCTTGCGAACGACACTGCACCCCTTGGTAAACCGAGGGCAGATAGCCGGATCCCCAAACACTCTTGCCTGCCGACGGCATCCGGCCGCCAGAAACAAGCACGATGAAACCGGGCAAGTTTTCATTTTCGCTGCCCAGACCATAGGTGGCCCAGGCACCGACGGACCCCGCGCCGAGCGTTTGATTGCCAGTCAGCATCAACAGCTGTGCAGGCGCGTGATTAAACTGAGTCGTGTGCATCGACTTGATGAAGCAAACTTGGTCGGAGACCGTTTTGAATTCGGGGAATCGGTCGGACACCCAGTTGCCCGCCTCACCGACTTGTTCAAAAGGGAACTGAGGCCCGAGCATTTTGGGAACGCCTTGGATAAACGCAAACCGCTTGCCTTCTAGGAAAGTGGCCGGAGTATCCATGCCGTCAAACTTTGCCAATTCCGGCTTGTAGTCAAACAAATCCAGCTGGCTGGGCGAGCCGGCCATGTGCAAATAGATAACCCGTTTTGCCCGTGGACGAAAATGCAATCCACCCTGCTGACTCGGCTTGCCCACATTGCCATTTGTATGCGACGCGTCACCTGCTCCAGCGGACTGGGCGCCCATCCAGGCCGAAGCCAAACCAAGTCCGCAGCCGCTCAAAAAGTGACGACGCGTGCTAGCGTGCAATCGCTGCAACTCAAGTTCTTGCTGTAAATTCATGGTTCCATGACTCATTTTGTAATCGCCAAATCGGAATTCAAAATCGCCAATGCGACGACGCCTAGCGGGTCCAACTTGGTTGGCATGCTTTTCGCCACCGTTGAATTTTCCGCCTTCGTTTCACTTGCTGATGTTTCGTTCGTTACCGTTTTAACGGTTGCTGGTTCACCCACGGATGCTTCTTCCACTGTTGCCCGTTGCGTCATCAACGAATCGTACAACATCATCAAATCCGCAAGATCTTCTTTGCTCGGTTCGCGGCTAATCACCCGCACATAAATCTCGCGAATGAGATCGCGTGGTGTCGCTGACGGTTTCGCACTTGTATCTGCTTTAGCACGGTCGGCGATAAACTGGGCCAACTCGGTATAGACTTCGCTATTTAGGGTCACCAAAGCCTGCAGCGGTGTATTGGTCGCGATTCGCCGTGGACTACAAATGTCACGGTTCGGCGTATCAAACATGACAAACCCGGGATAGGGACTTGTCCGTTTCCAATACGTGTAGACTCCACGCCGGAAGCGATCTTCTCCCTCGGCAGCCTTCCACGCAGCCCCTGAATAAACTTGCTGCCAAACCCCATCCGGTTGCGGTGGCATCACGCTCGGGCCGCCGACTTTCGTGGTCAATTTACCGGATGCGACGAGTGCTTGGTCCCGCACCATTTCGGCGGTCAAGCGAGTACGTGGGCCTCGAGCAAGTAAACGGTTGCGTGGATCTTTCTGTTTGCGTTCTGCGTCGACTCGGTTGTCTTGCCGATAGGTTGATGAAAGCACCAATTCCCGCAGTAACGATTTCAAGCTCCACCCCAGCTCGCTTTGCATTTGTGAGGCGAGGAAATTTAACAAATCGAGATTCGACGGCGGTTCGCCACTGACGCCAAAATCTTCGAGCGTTTCCACGATGCCGATCCCGAACAACTCGTTCCAAATCCGATTCACCCAAACACGCGACGCCATCGGGTTATCGCCAGAAACCAACCACTGAGCGAACTCGAGTCGATTGGTCACATGAATCCGTTTCTCATTGGCTGCGATTTGAAAAACCTCGGGAATCCCGGGCTCGACCACGTCGCCGCGGTCAAGCCAGTTGCCTCGCAAGAACAAGCGAGTTTCGCGTGCCGCGTCGGGAATGCGATCTTGCATGATCGGCAGCGACGGCCCTTTGAACTTACCGATTTCACGACGAAGCGAATTCACGGTTTCACGCTGCTTCGCGTATGCCTCATCCTTGCCAAGTTCGCTAAGCGATGTGGCTGCCGAATACTCGACCTTGAATCGACGCAAGTGGTTAGAGAGTCCGCCCGTGACCGATGCACTTTGATGCAACTTTAACTCGAGCGTTTCCGATTCGCCAAGCTGCAAAGGATCGGCGAGAGTCACGACAACCCAGCGGGGTTGGAAAATTTTCGGGTAGCCTCCAAATCCTTCCGATCCTTTTTGCAACATTTTCTCGACTGGGTTCGATCCCGCACGATAGTCAGGAATGACCGCATCGAGTTTCACCGGCGTGGATTTGCCGTCTTTCCCTATGACCGTCACTTCCAAATGGGAAAGCACGCTGCCTTGTTCGGGCCATTTGGCGGGATCATCGGATTCCGGGCGGATCGTGAAACGCAGTGCCGTGATCGCCGAAACATCGCTCGATAATTTGTAAGTGCTGCCCACCGCAACTGTCCCGCCGATCACGCGAACTTCATCGCCGACCTTTCCGATCGTGCCCGTAGTCGATTCGAGTTCGTTGATCGGCAGCAATTCCCACTCGGATTGACCGGCCGCCATGTGCCCGATTGCATCGAGCGTTTTCTCTGCATCGTTCAGCTGCTGCTGAAACCGAATGAAATCGATACGCGATTGATTGTCACTGAGATAAGGGATCGCTGGCTTTTCGTGATCCAAGTCCGCATCTTCACTATTGTTGAATAGCGACAACCCGGCATAGAACTCGTCGTGCTGGTAAGGTTCGTAGGGGTGAGCATGGCACTGGACGCATCCAAAGGTGGTTGCTTGCCATGTGGTCCAAGTGGTGCTGAGACGATCGATCACTGCGGCAATGCGGAACTCTTCGTCATCGGTGCCCCCTTCGGTATTGGTTTGTGTATTGCGGTGAAACGCGGTGGCAACCAGATCGCCAAAGGACGGTTGGGGCAGCAGATCGCCGGCGAGTTGTTTGATCGTGAATTCGTCGTACGGCATGTCTTGGTTGAACGCTTCAATCAACCAATTGCGGTACGGCCACATTTCACGATGCGGGTCTTTCTCAAATCCTTTCGAGTCGGCATAGCGAGCCAAGTCCATCCACATCGAAGCCCAACGTTCGCCAAAATGAGGCGACGCCAACAACCGCTCGACTTCTTGTTCGTAAACGAGTTCACGGTCCGCTTCACCTTGCGTCTTCGACAATTCACTGGCGAACGCACGAAGTTCTTCGAGCGTTGGCGGCAACCCGATCAAATCGAACGAAACGCGACGCAACCATTGCTCAGGTTCGGCTTCACGAGTGGGCGACAAGTCGTGCTGTTGTAACGAACGGTAAATAAAATGATCCAGTGGCCTTTTCGCCCATGCGATCGATTGATCACTTTCGGGAATCGAGGGAGCCACCAGTGGCATCCGCGACCAGTGGTCTTCCCACTTGGCACCCTGTTCGATCCAACGGCGAATCAGCTCGATTTCTCGATCACTTAAACCATCAGGGTGTTCGTCCGGCGGTGGCATTCGGTCGTCTGGATCAACCGAGATGATGCGTTGAAACAAAACCGACTCGTCTGGATCTCCCGGTTCAACCACCCAGCCGTCAGGCGGTAAAATCGAGTCGGCGTAGACGAACGAGATGTCGCCGGCTTGCTTGACGCCGCCGTGGCATCCAGTACAGGATTTGGCAAAGATCGGCTGAATGTCGCGAGCAAAACTTGGAGTTGCGGGGATCGGCGATCGAGTTTCCGAATCGACGGCGACCGCCAAACTGTACTGCATCAGCAGCAATACAAAGGCCAACAGACCCTTTTTCGCCAAGTTGGCTTGGTGCTCAGTTGTCATGCGATGTCGTGATTTTCGTGATGGAAATTGCATGCACGATATTGTAGCTCATCACGCTACGAAAATTAGCCCGGATACGTCATAGCCCACCAGACGCAATCAGACTCAATCAGAGATATCTCGCTGGCTCAACTTAACCGTTTTTTTGCGAAATAGAGCCTGACAATTACCGCGAAACGCGGGGTATCCCCACCCCAAAGTCAACGCACAATAGATCGCAATCGACAGCGGTGAAGCTCCGGCGGCAAGCAACCGGGGGGTGTCCAAAAATGGGTCTCCTGTAAACCATGCGACCGCCAAATAGACTCCGTTTGCAAGCACGCAAAAGTTCGCAATGAACCAAACGGATGGCTTGCCGATCGCAATCGCGACCAGCAACGGTACCACAGCTCCGACGAAGGGGCCTGACCATAAGGTGAGTAGCGGATGCGGGTCAGGGGCGAAGTGACTGTGAGGCAAATGCCATGGTCGTAGTTCGGCGTGTTGCAGCGTCCCACCCCCTAGCCAGCCTCCGATCAGATGCCCGACTTCGTGCGTCGTCGTCATCACGACCCAGGATGCAATTAGCAGCAGGGTGAATCGTATCATCGTGGATTTGTTTAACCTCACGCACCAGATTCGAATTTACCGGTAGCGAAATTTGCGGAGAGTTTCGGCCGTCACCGTGCCATAACGAAAGTCTCTGCTGCCTCAGCTACGGTAATTTCTCTGCGTATGCCTTGGCCACCTCTTCGGCGATAATTTGGAACCCTTTTTTCACCGTTGGCTCCGGCATCGTAAACGTCACTCGAATGCACTCGTTACGGTGTCGCCAATCGTGATCGTCCAATCCAAAAAAGAAGTAGTTGCCGGGGACGACTAACACGTCACGGGCCTTCAGACGCTGGTACAGTTCTTGCGAACTGATCGGCAACCCTTCGAACCACATCCACAGAAAGAACGCCCCTTCGCTGCGATGAATTCGATAAGGCAATCGGTCATCAAAGTACTCGCGAACAAACGCCTGAGCTTGCTCGGACTTTGTACGGTAAAACGGCTGGACCACTTCGTTGCTCAATCGCAAGATTTCGCCACTTTCAACCAGCGGCGTTGCGATCGCCTGGCCAATGTTGGTGTTGGCGAGTCCTACGATGGACATCATCGATGACAACGAACGGATCACATCGGGGCTGGCCACCACGATCCCGGTGCGAGTGCCTGGCAATCCGATCTTGGAAAGACTGAGCGTCAGGATGATGTTCTTGTTCCAGACCGGAGTCGCCTCGGTAAAGATCGCGTTTGGAAACGGTGCGCCGTAGGCGTTATCGATGATCAGCGGAATGTCATGCGTGGCCGCAAGTTCGGCGAGTCGCTCGATCTCGGCGTCGGTCAACACATTGCCGGTAGGGTTGGTCGGCCGCGACACGCAGATTGCTGCAATATCGTCAGTGATTTCCAACGCGTCAAAATCAACACGATATTTGAATTCGTGTTCGCCGGTCATTTCCAGTCGTGGCTTGACGGCACAAAACATCTCACCATCGACCGATTGGTTGGCGTAGCCGATGTATTCGGGGACGAGCGGCAGCAGGACCTTTTTGCGACTACCGTCGCGAAATTTTCCCGCTAACGAGTTGAACAACATGAAGAACGCCGTTTGTCCACCCGCAGTCACGCCGATATTTTCCGGACCGACATCCCAGCCAAATTGTCGTTTGAACAAATCCGCGAGAGCTTTTCGAAAGGCGGGATTCCCCGAGGGTGGTTCGTAGTTGCCTACCGCGTGTTCAAGTTTGCCGGGCTCTCGCCCCATCTCCTCGAATCGTTTTCGCCACAGCGCGTCCATCTCGGGGATATGGGCCGGTTGGCCGCCACCGAGCATGCAGATGCTGTCGCCGCCCTTGGCGATCGCATGCCCCAAATCATCCATCAATTCGCTGATACCGCTGCCGCGACAAAGCTGCTCACCAAACTCAGACCAGTGCAATTTCATTGTATTTTTCAGTGCGAGACGTTGCTGTTGAACGTTTACGAGTATGGTGAATCTTGGGCAACCATGAAACCACGCTGACACAAGAACTCATGTAGCGAAACTTGCGGAAAGTTTCGGTCGCCATCACAGTACACGATCATAAAAACACTTGGCGGACGATTTCCTGCATCGTTCATTAATCCAAGGTGACGATTTGTCTGAGGCTACTTAGAATAGGATCGTCAGCCCACAACCCCTCAAAATAATTCTCTCTGAACCGATGCAACGTAAACGCCTCCACTACCGACGCTCGACTGCTTGGATTGCAGTGCTAGGAGTGTGCGCGTTGGTGGTGTCGCCCGCGATCGCGGCAGCCAATTGTTGCTGTGCTGGCATGGGGATTTCTTCAGCTGACGCGACATGCTGTTCGGCCGAATCCGCTGCGGCGGTGCATGGAGAATCGAAGCAAGTTTCGGGGTGTCACACCGCCGCGGGCGGAGATGCTTTGGGATGTTGCGAGAATCTTGATGCGACGCTGGCGAAAGTTTCGCAGCCTGGGGGCACGACTCAATGCTGTGACGTACCGAGCCAGTGTCGGTGCATAACGTGCTGCGGAAGCATATCAGCCCGGCACGTCATCCCCACTTCTATTGTTCGCAATCAACCTGACGATCAATCGGCCCAAGCATTGCTTGCGGCGGAGTTGACGTTGGATACACCGTGGTCGAGCCCAACGTCATCAACTCACGTTGCCGACCCGATAGCGTTTCTCTCTGCACAACAGCAGTGCGCACGGCTTTGTCGTTGGCGGAAATAACAGTGGCGAGTGAAGCCCTGTTTTTTCTGATCTGTGTTTTTTAATTCAACGATAAGCTTTGTGTTTTTGGAGAATCAATATGTTTCGAATGTTAAGCGTGATTGTCGCATCGGTAGCCCTTACCGCAGTCGTCGCATCGGCCTTTAGCCCTGCGAAGAGCTCAGGGAACCAACAGCCGGCGGCTTGCTGTCCCTGCGGTCAATGCGAGGCTGGATGCGAGTGTTGTGACGGAGGCGAATGTGTATGCGAAGCTTGCAGCTGCGAGGCGTGCGACTGCAAGGCCGCTAGCTCAGCCGACGTGATGTCATGTTGTTCGGAGGCCTCGTGCGGCTTCGATCAAGCCAGCGATACGGCATCCGCCACGATGCCCAACATCGACAGCGTTGCCATGGACGTAGCGTGTGACTGCGGTGTTTGCCAAGGCGGATGTGATTGCTGTGAAGCCGAGGATTGCAATTGCAGCGAATGCGAATGTGAACTTTGTGTCATCTAACACGAGTCGCAGAAGTTTCGATAACGACCGGCCCGCCATCTCATCCGAGCTGGCGGGCTTTTTCCATCACGCTTTCAACCTTTGGTGCCCAATATTTGGTGCCAGCAATATTTGGTGCCAGCCACCGACTACCAGTCCATTTGGTGCCAGGCACCATATTGGGACGGCCGTTGGCGACTGCCATTTCAACTTGGCGTACTAGATTTTGCACGAATCCGAACTTGCACCAATTCATTTGCGGCCGAGAGTTGCCAACAATCGATACAACAGACGTGCTCGGAGCAGACATCTCCCCGAGACATTGGCTCTCTGCAGACAATGCACCCTACCATCGCATCACTCGGACGCTACGAAATGCGATGCCCTACACGAAGAAAGCGGATGCACTGGATTGGCCGCGGTGCCAATGATGCCCCGTACGCTCCGCATCGGCTTGCATCGATTCGGAGCGTCCCACACAAGTCGAATGACCAAAATACTCTTTCCAGTGCCACACCAAGTCCTGCCACATCGATGCATCAATACCGAGCGCCGCAAGTGTTTTGGCCATGCCCGCGGGTACTGTCGCTGCGTCATCACCGTGTTTGGCGGTCCAGCGGAGGAGTCGAAGATAGTCGTTAAGTGACAAACTCAGAAAACCACGGTCGCTGCTGCGAAAACCATCGTTGTGCGTTTGAGGTTCGCTGGAGAGAGTACAGGGGTCGAGCGGCAGCGGAGCGAGCCAACCGTCGCGGCGCACCTTGCGTCCGGTCGGATTCTTACGCCTCGCACGCCGCTCTTGACGGAGCTTTTTGACGGGCGTGTTGCGTATCGTCTCGGCCGCCTCGTCGGTCGGAATCGGCTTCAAGTCGAATGCCGCTGAATCGATTTGTTTGCCTTTCTCTGCTTCGATGCGGTCAAAGGCGGAGGTATGAGGCGAGTGGTCGGGGGAATCCGCCATCGCAGCTCGCACCGGATTTAGGTCGACGTACATGCTGCAAGCCAACAGCCCTGTTTCATCGACGATTCGCTGTGCTTTGAAACGGCCTTCCCAAAAATGCCCCGTGCACTCGTCGACCTTATTGGCTCGGCGGGCGATCGGCTCTGAAAGCGCCCGCATGAACCACGAAATGTCCGACAATCGCTGCCGAATCGTGCTCAATCGCTGCTTGTCACGGACGAGCGTATGGATGTCATTTTCAGTCGGCTCGGCGAGATGCTCTTCGAGCCGACGGCCTGGGTAGACTTTCAACCAGCGGATTGCGACGTCGCGATCGGACCATTCCGCTAAGACATCCGGCCGATTGCGAACGATCAAGTGCATATGGTTGCCCATGATCGCATATGCAAGCATATCAATCGCAAAGACAGATGCTAGCAATTCCATGCGTCGCCGAATCCACTCGCGGCGGCAAGAATAGTCCTTGCCCGTGGCCCCATCGATTCCTGCCAGAAAGGCACGGCGGACGCACCGCTGTGTCACGTTGACGATACAGACTTCGTCGGGGCTGAATTGCTCAGCTCGTGGTGGTCGCGGCATCAGACACCTCCGCGTGTTCGAGGGACGCTTCGACTACTGGTATTAGAGCCGAAATCCACTGCAAGTCAAATTTGGGTGCCTGGCACCAGCTGGTTAGGTGGCTGGCACCAAATTTCAGTTGATCGGAAGTGGGCTTCGCAACTGCGAGGCTAGCAAACAGTGGTGTCAGAAATCCCAAAAGGTGACTGGCACCTATTGAGGTTGAATTTGGATGCCGGGCAGCACTTGGAGAGGTGGCTGACACCTATTGGGGATTGGCTGCCACTTTGTTTTGCGGGACTTTCTTATCCGCGTTTTTCGTAGCGGACGCGGTACACGGGGATGCGATGACGGCGGCTTCGTCGCTCGAAGTGAGTGCGGTAATCGAGGTCATGCTGCGCTTCAATCTCTTCCTCTGGAATCGGCACCCCCAATTCGGGCGTGATTTCCGCAATGATCTCTACCGTTTCTTCGAAATAGTCCAGCACGTCGGTCCATACATGCAGTCGCCCGCCAGGCCGCAACGCTTTGGAAAAATTTAAGATGCTCCGCTCGTTCAGCACTCGACGTTTCCGCTGCTTCTTTTTCCACCACGGATCGGGAAAATAGACATGCACCGCCTCCAAACTCTCTGCAGGCACCCGTTCGTTGAACAGCGGTTCGGCATCACCGCTGATCATGATCGCGTTGGTGACTTCGGCTCTCGCCAAACGCCCCGCCGCATGCTCCGCACACTTGGCGTTAATTTCGACGCCTAGAAAGTTGTGCCGGGGATTCTCCGCCGACGCGTTGGACATGAACAGGCCTTTACCCGAGCCAACTTCGATCTCGAGTGGCTTTGTATTGCCAAACATCGAATCGCTGGATAGGACCTCGGGTAGCGAATCCACCAGTCGTAACACCTTCGATAGGTCGAGACTGGCTGGAGGACGGCGAATGGGACTTCGAGACACGCTGGGACTTCTGTCTATAAAAAAGGAGTTGAAATGGAGGACCGATCCACGTCCCAACAGCCCAAACTGGACCAAACTAAGGAAACTTAGTTTTGAACGGATCTACGCACATCGTAACCGAGCACAAATTCTCTACAATGACCGCTCGTTTTAGCAGCTCGATCCGCCCCGACTGCTTCTATCCCCCCCTTTCTCGCGACACGTTACAAATCGACTTCCATGAACAAGGCCCCTGCCCATTTTGACGGACTCAATATCGCTGCCTTGGAGAGTCGTCGAGCGGACGATATGGCTCGAATGATCACACGCCATGGAGGCATCGCTCACGTCAGCCCGTCGATGCGTGAGGTGCCGATCGACCCCAATCGGGCGGCCATCGATTTTGCTTACCGCGTCATGACCGGCGAAGTCAACGTGGTCGTGTTAATGACCGGAGTCGGGTTTCGTTTTCTGCTTAAAGCGATCGAGCGACACGTCGATCAACAACGATTCCTCGATGCATTGTCCGATATCACGACAATTTGCCGTGGCCCCAAACCGGCTGCCGCGATGCGAGAACTCGGCTTGACCACGACCTACCGCGTGCCTGAACCCAACACATGGCGAGAATTATTGCAGACCATCGACGCAAACGTTTCCATCGCCAACCAAGTCGTCGGGGTTCAAGAGTACGGTGTCAGCAACGCTTCGCTTGTCGCCGGCCTGGAAGCTCGCGGGGCAACGGTTGAAACCGTGCGTGTCTATGGCTGGGAATTCCCCGAATCCACCGGCCCCTTGGAAGAGAACGTGCGAGCGCTTGCCAGTGGCGAGCGTGACATGCTGCTAGTGACCAGTGCCCATCAAGTCGTCAACATGCTGCGAATGGCCGAAGAATTAAACGTGGTTGACGATCTGCGTCGCGGTTTGCATTCTACCGTGATCGCATCGATTGGGCCGACGACGAGCGAAATGCTGCGTGAGTGCGACTTGCACGTCGACTTTGAACCCTCCCATCCCAAAATGGGCCACCTCGTTACCGAAGCCGCTCGTCAATCGAGTGAACTGACGAAAGCCAAACGACGCGTGAAACCTATCCGTTGGTCCGAAGAATCCAAGCCACAGAGCGACAATATGCCTCCTCACCCGTCCGATGACAGTTTGTTTATGAAGGCTTGTCGGGGGGAGGCAACGGAGCGCACCCCGGTTTGGTTGATGCGGCAAGCAGGACGTTACATGGCTGAATACCGCGAAGTCCGAGCGAAACAATCCTTCTTGGAACTCTGCGCCAATCCAAAGCTCTGCAGCGAAGTAATGTGCACCGCAGTCGACCGACTCGGAGTCGATGCCGCAATCATATTCTCGGACTTGCTGCCGCTGTTGGTCCCCATGGGATTCGACCTGGAATTTGTCGCCGGTGATGGCCCAGTCATCCACAACCCCGTGCGAAGCGGCGAGGACCTGTCCCGCGTCAAAGCCCTGGATCAGCCCGAAAAACTCGACTTTGTCTACGAAACAGTTCGCCAAACGCGAGCCGATTTGCCTGAGTCGATTCCCTTGATCGGGTTCGCCGGGTCACCGTTTACCTTGGCCAGTTACGCGATCGAAGGCGGCGGAAGCCGGCAATATACGAACACCAAAAAACTGATGCACAGCGACGCCGGTGCTTGGGCCGAGTTGATGAACAAGTTGTCCGAATCGATCACTGTTTATTTGAATCATCAAATCGCCGCCGGAGCTCAGTGCGTGCAGTTGTTTGACAGCTGGGCTGGTTGCTTGTCACCCATGGACTACAGCAAGTTTGTGTTGCCTTGGATGAAACAAATCATTGCCGGGATCGATCCGTCGGTTCCCGTGATCAATTTTGCGACCGGAAATCCCGAGCTGCTACCCTTGCTCCGCGGTGATCGACGTACCGTCGTCGGTGTCGATTGGCGTATTTCACTCGATGTTGCTTGGCAACGGATCGGGCACGATTGTGCAGTCCAAGGCAACATGGACCCTTCGGTTTTGCTTGCCGATCCTGATGTCATTCGCGAAACGGTGGACCAATTGCTGCAGTCGGTTGACGGTCGCCCCGGACACATCTTTAACCTCGGTCATGGCGTGTTAAAAGAAACGCCCGTTGAAAACGTGATTGCACTCGTCGAAACGGTCAAAGAATTGAGCCAACGGTGATGCCGCCCACCTTGTATGTTTGTCCGTTCTGCCCACTCCATTGTGATGACGTTGCATTGGAGCAGCCATCCGGCGGCAACTGGATGGCAAAGGTCCAGTGCGGCAAAGCGATCACGGCTTACGCTCATGCACTTGGCGACTCGCAGTCCGCTCGCATTGCAGACGCTGCGGTTGCCACGTCCCTCGCAAGCGAAAAAGCGAAAGCAATGTTCGCGGGCAAAGACATCATCCACGTCGCGACGGCGGGAACGGACCTGGATACCGCTCGGCGACTTAATCAACTGCAAAACAAAAATCGCATCCGAGTCGCAATCGACGATACGGTTTCTGCCGCAGCATGGCGAGCCGCAATTAGCCGCGAAGGAACGCTGTCCGCCACTCTGGGGGACGTGCGAATGCATGCCGATGTGGTTTGGACGATCGGCGATGTCGAAAACGAAACACCACGCTGGCGAGAACAAATCGCTGCCGAAACCAAACAATGGATCAACAGCCAATCACTTGCAGCGGAACCCTTGGCAGAATTGTTTCAAACACTCCGCAGCAATGCGAATGGCTACGATAGCGACGAACCGATTGCCGCATCCATCGGATCGGCGAACTACTTGGCCATCATCCTGGGACGCAATGCGTTTGTGGAAAGCGAAGCCACGGCGACCGCAGAAATGCTCAGCAAGATGCTGTGGTATCTCAACAAAACCAGCCGAGCAATTGTTTTGCAATGGGATACTGCCGCAACCAATCGTGCTGTGACGGCGTGGCAAACAAACGCCCCAATCGATTCGGTGACGCAAGATTCCCAAGCAGAAATTCACATTCGATTGGGCAGTCCGTCGGAGGGAGCGAAAGCCGCTACTCTACAAATTGGGGGGATCGATCGGGGGCCGCAATTCGCTGAACTGTATTTGCCTGCCGCGACCCTCGGGATTGACCGAGAGGGGGTAACTATCCGAGGCGACGGCACAGTCACTTTGCCGTTAGCCGCCGCTCGCCCCAGCGCGGATGCCACCCCGATCGAGCGTTTAGAACAGATCCTCGCCTAAGAGCAGCATCTCGCTCGGTTTCGACAAACGAATATGGCACCGAGTCGGTAGAAAACGAAAAACGATCAAATTAGCCAGCGGCTCGCACCGTTCCGCTACAAAAACACTTGGTTGCGGTACCGACATCGATCGCCTAGGGCGGTCGCATTGGGTCGGTCGCGTTTGGGCGGTCGCATTAGATTGCGCCGCGGACGATCCTCATTGCCTAGCGAACAGGATGACCTGGCGAAGTCGGCCGCATCTTGAGCCCGATCCCGGAGCACTAGACCGTTTCAGAAACGGTGTTCGGCTGGGGAACGCTTCCCGATGGCTGTTGCTCTGCACGGCGAAGTGCACTCTCGACGCGTTGTAGTAGATCCAGGCTGCGATCGAACGATTGCGGGGGGCTCTCGTCCCGCGCACTCGCGACGAATTCAGCGTGGCAATGTTGGCATGCGACAGTGCATCCTAATAGCGATGCTCGAACTTCGACACGTCGGCCACATCGGGGGCACGGGTGTGTGAAGCGAAGACTGCTGTTAGAGGTCATGATAAGATCCTTTGAACCTGTCCAATCCGTGTTAGATGCCGAGATTTTATCCTTGAATACCACTTAAGGCAAGCAAAAACACCGCAAAGGAGATATTTACGGTTTTGGGAAAAACCAAAACTGAGTGATTGTTCTGCGTTTATCGGCACCAAAAGCCCCTCTAAAGGGTAGACGGCATTTAGCCTTCGACAAGATCAAATGGCAATTTGGCGACGATAAAATTTGACTTCGAGTATTGGCGAAGCACTGGTAAAGCAGTGTTCAAAAACTCACGTCTTCCGTCAACATCTTTTGCGACCAGTGTTGCTGAAGCAAGTCCCCAAACAGACGCAGTTGCAGCCACCCAAGGTTCGCGAATGACTCAGAAAAGCGTATTTAGACGGGTTTTAGGCTAAATCATTCCGACAAAACAAATCGAAAACTCACAAGGCAAATCGCAGAACGCCTTGGCTACATCTGGGGGGGATCACCCGCCTCGAACATTTTTCCTAACCTCGAATGAACACCTCAACGGCTGTACGACTGACCATGTGCGATGCTGGACGAGAACGATCAACCCGGACGAATACAATGGTTACCTGTTCTCTGCTGCAGATTCGGGCTGTTCCCAAGATTCGGGTCCGTCGTCGTACCAAGAATTTCCATGCAGCGTCGTTGGATTTCCTATAACCGCAAGCTCAATGCCGATCGCAGTCGCCCAAGTTCGACAAAATTGGTTTACCGCAGCGGTGACCTGGTTGCGAGCCCATTCATGTTCACCGCTAGTTTCAAGATACAGGTAGTATCCCAGCAATTTCGAGTCACGACTGATCGCCACCAATTTGCGTCCCACCATGTGTCCATCGTGATCAAGCAACACGATCAATTGCTTGTTCGCATCCAAGAAGTTCGGCACCACCGATTCACAATACGCCCCACCGCGTAGATCGAGGCAACTACCGAACGGTCGGCCCATCCACAGTAGATACTCGGCCGCTCCCGTCACCCTTATCTTCAGCGGTTTTGCTTGCGAGGCTGCCTCGGGGGCCGCAGCCATCGAGACTTCGACTGCGTGATCGGTAAACCATGCGGCGAGATTGATTCCAGCCTTTTCTGCTTTCTGCATCCAATCTTGATTAGCTCGCCCCGAATGTTTGTAACCCACTCGGCGGAAACACGCTTCCTGATCTCTCGTTCGCCGCAGTCCTTGCAGCAACAAGTTACGACTGGCCAACGGCAGCGTCGCCAATAATGTCAAAAAATCGCCCAAGCGATCCGATGGCGTCCCCAAATCAATCGCCAACGTTGCGGGCGAAACCCCGAGAGACAAAAAGTATTCACGTTGTCGCTGAAACAGCCATGTTTTAGCAGCATCATGGGACGCACTCAGCCCCGCCCGCCGAATCCGTAGTCGTAGCGATTTGATCTTAGGCAACCGTGGGGACGGAGTGTTTCGCAAGTGATCGAGCCGCTGCTGAGAACGTGCGTTCAAGCTTTCCGCCCGTTCGGACTGCTCGAGATACTCAAACTCTCGCTGCCATTTGGCTCGTAACTCGAGGCGGCTGGCGATCGAGCGTGGCCATTTGGTTTCGTGACCATCGGCTCCCCGATAAATTCGCAACCGCCGTGCAGCGAGTTGGGTCAACGCGTCGGTTCTGGAGATCGGGTCAATATCAATTTGCGATCTCTCGCTTTCACGCTGCATCGAATCGAGCCACCCACTGAACCGCCGCAATAGTGCGGGGTTAAGCACGACCAAATCATTCATATTCGACAGCAGTGCAATCCATCGGTCGGCCCGATCCGACTTCCAACATGACGAGGGCCAAGTTTTTGCCCAGCGATACCAAGTTCGATAAACCCCACCGACAACGCGATGCCCTTCCGCTGAAAAATACCGTCCGGTTAATTCGTAAATCGCGTTCCACATCTCTCGATCATCGTGCCGACGATGTAGCCGATAAAAACATCCTTTTTCAAGGGTCGTCTGCAGGGTGTGGTGTGGCAGTTTGCTTTTTGCGAGACCACACCATCGATCTTCAGGAACGTCGTCAAGCCATTTCTCAAACGAAAGAAGTTTACGAAACTCGGAATGGCTCAATTCCCCAGCCATCTGCAGTAATGTGTTGATCGAGTACCCCCGACGTTTCGACAACCAACGCAAGATCGGGGCTCGGTCGAACGAGCGACTCGAAGAAATGGAAACCCAGCTAGCTAAGACTGCGGGGACCCGATGAGCATTCCAAACCTCGACGGTCTCCATTTGCGTTTGGATAGATCTGCGGAGCTGCACAACCCACTTTTGGCCCCGTTTGCGAGACAACATTCGATCGGGGTAGGTGATTTGGATATCCAGCTCGTAAGGCTTCTTTGCCAATTCAATCGCAAGCATAAACGCGAGATGCGAGCGACGCATTCGTTCATGGACATCAAGCTCTGAAAATTCGGATTCGAGCTGCGCCAGGATGGCAACACATCGGCGAGCTAGATTCCACCATTCCGGGCGTCGGCGGTGACCTTCAAGTGACGCCATCGTTTCGCACCATGACTTTAAACCGCGATCGTCGCCGAGCCAATGGACCAACGATTGCCAGGAACATGCCGAATCGGAAATCGAATTTTGTCCCCACGAAAATAGATGCCACTCGTCGGCAGAGGACGCACTAGGACTCATATCGTTCCGGTCCAACGCTGCACGCAGTTGATCCAGTCGACAACGACATTGTTCGCGGGATAGTCGCGTCCGCTTTTGCAGTTCACGTTTCGAAAGAGATGCGAGTGCCGACGATGCCAAATGCAGTTCGTCTCTGCTGACCCGGGCCAACGCCCCCGCTGGAATTGGCAGCGTTTCACGAGTGAACTTACTCGGCCGTCCCGCTTGACTCCATCGCAACAATGCGTGCTGCAGTTGATAGGGATCGATTGCGCTGACGACGGCATGAAGACTGCCGTCTCGCCACTGCACCACGCGGCCGGTCAGCAAGCGGATCAGGCAAACGCCGCGAGGCTGCGCTGCAGCGGGTTTTCGGATCGGTTCGTATGCAGGTTTCATCACCCACAAACGACACGTTATCTCCATGCGGGTTCGCACGCGTGTCAATGGTCACGCATCGCAATGCTAAAGAATCCGAGGCAATCGAATTAGAATAATACCGGTTTGCCCAACTTGCGACGCAAAGGAACAAGTTGCCCAGCGTGCATCAGTGGATGCGTGCTAATCAGCATGACCACGTCACCCACCGTCGGACAGAAACCTCGGAAATGCTCGGGCGATTCGGCATCAAGATCTTCGTCGCTCATCCCGTCGATTGCTTCGAGCGTGGCCGCGCGCACTTTGTCCCACAGTGCGAAATATTCGTCGCGGCCCAAAAACGCAGACGCATCATCGCTGTCGGCCTTGTCTTTGGCGTGTGCTTCCGCGAATCCCTCAGGCAATGCGTAGGCTTTGCCTGGCGCAATACTCTCGACCAGCGAAACTTCCGATGAAATCAGGTGCCCCGTTTGCCAAGCAATATGATTGCAGCCCTCACTTGGACGCCGCAACAATTCCGAGTCGTCCAGGTCGCCCATGTAACCTCGGTAGACCATGTCGCTCAATTTCATGGCCGATCGAATCGCGTCTTTTCCTTGCATTGGATTCTCTAAATAGATAGGAGTGGAAAGTGGTACCGAAGATTGTAACCTGATAAGACTGATTTCGTGCACCCGGCGACTTGTGTTAGAAACGAAGCGATATCGTCGTCTTTTCACTCGCAAAAGAATGTCAAGCAAACACTCTGTCTGCGGAGCCACGAGCGACGATTCACCAGCCTGGAATCAGCGTGGGGGCGACCGTGGCAAACGCCATCGCCACCAACACCAGCGCAAGCCCCGTGATGGGTAAAGGAACCGTGGTTCTGCGTTGCAGAAAATTCACGACGTCCACCAACACAGCCAACAACGCTCCGCCAATCGCGGCACAAATCGTGTTCGCGAAGCCGGTAATCGAGTCCGTAGGTAGTGAGACCATGTAGATCGCCACCACCGTTGCGGCGGCGATGGCCCCTTGGATCATGCGGCGATACAGATTCGAGTTGCCCGCGGCGACGACGGCCGCAAATCCCGCAGCAATTGGCCAACCATAGATCCCTTTGCGGTCCAGCAAAATCGTGTTCGACACAACCGCCTGCATCATCGCAGCGACAACGACGCCCCAAAACACCCGCTGCATCAGCGGCGGGCGAACCTTGCCAACCAGCATGCCAAAGGCAAGACTGCTGATCGTCGAAACCATCCCTGCGATCATCAAATCGTTTCCACGCGGACGCAGGAACACAGCCAAGATGCTGGCGATCAACGTTAGCACGAAGATTGTCGACAAACGAAATTGCAGCAGTTCGTCACGCGGCGAATCAGCCAGTGAGCTCGGTTGACCAGAGTCCGAAACGATCTCGTCTGCCATGCTTTGTACCTCGTGATGCTGTGATTCCATCATTTCGATTGTAATGACGTTGATTGTACAGTAGACGAGATAAGCGTTCACAAAAGGGCTACCACGTCTGCACCGGCAGTTCCTGCGAAAGTTTCGTAAACGACTCACACAACTGGTTCATAAATTCTTTCTTTGGCAACTCGGAATTCAATTTTTCGCCGACGAACACGTCACAAAAAAATGGAACGAGCAGCGCCTCGCCTTTCGGGAGCGCTTTGCCTAACCCGTGCATAAAAACCGGCGTGATTGGCACCTCGGGATGCCGCTTGGCTAGGTGAGCCACACCGGATTGAAACGCCTCTAGTTTCTCAGGCTCGCCGCGTGTCCCTTCGGGAAACAACAAAACGATTCCGCCCGCACGAAGCACTTCCGAGATCGGTTCGAGCGGGTGTTTTCCGTCGCTATCACGTTTGGTGTTTGTTCGATCGATCGCCAAAATCCCCACGATTCGCGTTGAGAACCAACGGCGAAGCGGGCGAGTCAAAAAATAATCAGCCGCCGCCACCGGTCGCACGTGCCGTAACCGGCTTAGCCCCAGGATGTTCATCAACGCAAACACATCCAAGTGGCTGTTGTGGTTCGCAACAATCAAGGCGGGCCCCGTGGTCGGCAACCATTCACGACGCCGAACATTGGTTCCCAACACCACCATCATGATGGGCCGCACAACCAAGGCAAAGAAAAGTGTTCGCAAAAAATGATTCACGATTTCGGGGGCTCAGCCGTACGTGTAGTAAACGAAGTGGAAGAACAGCGGCGCGGTGAAGATCAGCGAGTCGACTCGGTCGAGAACACCACCGTGCCCCGGAAGCGTCGCACCGAAATCTTTGATTCTCAGATCTCGCTTGATCGCGGACATGCAGAGATCCCCTGCAAATCCGGCCATCCCAATAATGACTCCGGCCATCAAAGAGCGAGCGTCGTCCATGATCGTCAAGCGAGGACCGACGACAACCGCGAACACGACCGTCGTTGCCACTCCGCCGATCAATCCTGCATAGGTTTTACCAGGACTGACCGACGGAGCGACCTCTCGCTTGCCCCACGATTTTCCCCAAATGTATTGCAGGATGTCATTGAACTCACTCAGCAAAACCAAAAACAAAAGCAGACCTGCGCCGGGAAAAGCAATCGCCGCATCGGATGGAAAAACGGGAGCGATTCGCGGGTGGGCAGAAATTTGAAACATCAGCAAGAACGCGACGTGCGACAATGAGAATACCGTAATCATCAACGCCCAGTGCAACGATCCGGCGGCCCGCAGAAATCCATCGGTTTGCCCCATCATCAGCATTCGCGTCGGCAACCCAACAAACATCAACACCGGAATGAATACGATGAACATGCCGTACCACGATGTCGCGGCAAAGTAGTATTGCGGAATGATCGACAGGTACACGTAAAACAGCACACGGCGATCGGACCGCCGTGTTGGCGTCATCGACAAAAACTCTTTGAGTGCCAAGAAACTCACAAATGCAAAGAAACAGACCGCAGCGGTCGGAGAGAAGAATAACGTGGCGGAGAAGAAGCCAACGATCACCCACCAAGTGCGTATCCGCTCGCGAAGTTCGGTGAAATCACGCTCCGGGTGCCGCCATTTCAGTGCCAATGACACCACACTGGCCACCGCCAGTGAGACGAAAATCGATGCGATCGCCACTCGAACTTCAATAGCCAAATTCATGTTGTCTTGTCAAAGAGGAGGCCAGTGCAGGGTTTTGACGCAGATCCATCGGCCGCAATATCTCTGTAACTAAGATCCCGTCACGAGGATGAGATTACGGTCGATCTTTCTCAAAAAGGCGAAATCGAACTTAGATCGTAACAAGTCCAACCCTCGAAGGTTCAGCGGACGCGCAGTTTAGATATGCGTTGACAAATTTCGAATTTGCAGTGCGTGATTCGCCCCGACACAGGTGGTTTTCCGTTATTTTAGAAACGCTTTGCATATTTTCGGCCGTCGGCCAGGTCGTCCCCAGTTTGGACGCCGCAACCGAATGCAACTCTCCCACACTCTCTTTCCCCAACACGGAATGTTTTATGTCAACATCACGTCGTCATTTTCTAAAAACCACCGCCGCGGCGGGATCCATCGCCGCCGTGGCCAGTCCCGCAATTGCCGCCGATCAACCTAAAAAGCTTCGTCTCGCCGCCATTGGTGTCGGTGGCAGTCGTGGACGCTACAACCGCGGCGGAAACATCGCTCGAGACGCGGCAAAGCATGCCGAAATGGTAGCGGTTTGTGATGTGGACGATTTGCACACCAAGGAATTCAACGAAGCGTTTGGCGGCAAATTAAACACGTATCGCGACTATCGCGAGATGCTGGAAAAAGAAAAGCCCGAAGTCGTCACCATCGGTACGCCCGATCATTGGCACGTCCCGATCGCGATCGCCGCGCTTCGCAGCGGCGCCGATGTCTATTGCGAAAAACCTTTGACCTTGACGATCGACGAAGGCAAACAGATCCGAAAAGTAGTCGAAGAGACCGGACGAGTGTTCCAAGTTGGAACGCAACAACGCAGTAGCAAGTCGTTGTTTCTGACCGCAGTAGCGATGGTGCACACCGGAATGCTCGGCGAGAACGTCAACGCCTATCTGGCCATCGGCGGTGCGCCCAACGACGGGCCGTTCGAAACCGAGGATCCGCCGGAGGATCTTGATTGGAACATGTGGGTCGGGCCCGCACCCGAAGCAGGCTATTGTGAACAACGTCGCCGCATGTTCCGTTGGTTTTTCGAATACTCGGGCGGCAAAATGACCGACTGGGGTGCCCACCATATCGATATCGCACAATGGGCGCTCGCGCCCGGCGAAGATGGCCCCGTAAAGGTCGCGGGGACCGGTAAATTCACTAAGAATGTGCCTTCGGATTTCAATTGGAATGCCTTCTTTGACGGCGAAGCGTCGCTACCAAACGGTTACAACACCGCAACCGAATTCCATGTCGATTTGACCTTCGCGAACGGTTCACTGATGAGCGTCAACAGCCACTACAAACGCGAAGGCGACAATGTTGATTTCCAAAACGGGATCCTGTTCGAAGGCGACAAGGGACGCATCTTTGTCAACCGCGGCAAGCTAGAAGGACGCCCTGTGGATCAGCTGAGCGACGAAGATCGGAAACAGCTCGACGAAAAAATTATCGAACTGTGCAAAGGCAAGAAGCCAGGCAGTCACATGGGCAACTTCTTCGCATGCATCGAAGATCGGGGCAAACCGATTTCGGACGTCTGGTCACATCACCGCACGATGACGTCGTGTCACTTGTGCAATATCGCCTTGATGTTGGGACGTGAACTGAAATGGGATCCGAAATCAGAGCAATTTATCGACGATGAACAAGCCAACGCGTTGATGAGCCGCAAATCACGCGACGGCTTCGCGTAGCATCGTCCGCCAGATTGTCGTTGACCGCTCTGCGATCACAACGCTGGGATCTGAACGATGGATCGCCGGCGACTTCGATTCATTAAGTGACGCATTTGGTTGTAGCGGAAGTCGTCAAGACTTTCGTTTTCGGGGATGACCGAAACTGCGAACGAAAAAACGGCGACGCATGATTGCGTCGCCGTGTCGGCCGCACATCTCTATTAAGCTGAGTTTGCTTTGCCTCGCCCTACTCAGCCGCGTTCTTCTTTTTCTTTGCGACTGGCTTTGCTTCGCTCGCAGCATCTTCGTCGCGAGCGGGCATGATCGGCGAATCCCATCCCGCTAATTCCTGCGGCTTCACCGCTTTGCGATACCCGCCGAAGCTGAAGGTCGATGGATCGTAAGGGCCAACGAAGTCGGTATTCAATTCGCCGGTGATCGCGTCTTCCATCCCCAATGCCCATAGACATCCGTTGATCATCATCCGCCGAAATCCATCGTTGCGAATATCTTCGGACGCACAGTAGGTGGTCGTGAAAACGCGTCCCTCGCTTCCATTTTCGCCCTTGTACGTTCGCACCCAAGCACCGGGGCACGGTTTCTTGTCGTCGGCAATCGGCGAATCTTGTGTCATTCCTTGCAGCGGTTGGGCATTCGCAAGCACGACGCTGTTCGCTTCAGGATCGGTCCAATAGCCGCCGGCTTCAACCCACGGATTCTCGACGCCTCGCAATACAGGATGCTCCGCGTTCTCGGGAACAATCTCTAACCGTGTGCTCATGACGTGGTTCCGGCCGTAGTGGCCTGCCCAGGTCTCGCCAAGTACTTGCCGGCCGAAGCCCCCCTTCATCTCTTCGCCTTTGTACTGAAAATCGAACTTTGCGAACGGCGATTTTGCGGGAATCTTAAACGCGTGCGTGCTAGTGCGAGTGCCGACGACCGGGCCGCCTCGTTTGATGTAGTCCGCGATCGGCTGCATCTGTTCGGCAGGAAAGTTTTGGAAGCGTAAACCGAACACCAACAAGTCGGCGGAATTGACCGCATCCGTGTGGGGCATATTGTTGTTCCCCGGTGTGATGTAACCCGTTTCTGGATCGATATTAAACAGCACCGTGCATTTGAATCCATGCCGCTTGGCGAGGATACGTGCAAGGGCCGGCAACGCCTCTTCGCTGCGATACTCGTGATCGCCGGCAAGAAAGACGATGTGCTTGCCGCTGCCGATGCCATCGTTGCCTTGGTAAACCAAGGGGGAATCGGCGGCAAATCCGCTGCCGTTTGAAAACAGAGTCGCTGCTAGTGTGAGAGCTACTAAAGCCACCAAGAATCGTCGCATTCAATCTATCTCTTGAAGTGTCGTTGTTATTCAGTGTCGTTGTTATTCGTTGAGTGCCAATTGGCGGCCCCATCATAGCATGCGACCAAAAATGGTTTTGCCATTGACAATTAATTCTGGCGGAACTCGACGAACTTGCAGGGGTTTGATTGAAGTGTGACCGCCCCCCATCCCTTTTTGCAGGTAACAACGATGAATCCATCAAAACAAATTACAGATAGCTCTATCCCAGTCAGACCGAATCCTCTTTTTTCCTGGAAACGGGCAACCGGACTCGTGCTTCTTGCTGGCGCTTTGACAGTGCCAACAATCCAGACCTCTTTTGCGGAACCGGTTCAGGATCAGGAAAAAGCTGAGCAAGAGCGAGGCCGACGTGATGGCGATCGTCGCGACGGCCAGCAACGAGGTCCCCGTGACCGCGGACCTGACGACCGAGGCCCTCGTGACCGTGGACCGGGCGGGCCTGAGGCCGCAGAAATGATGCGACGGATGCCGATCATCGCCGCGTTGGACGCCGATCACGACGGGAAAATTTCGAAAGACGAGATTGATAATGCCGCGGTAGCCCTCCGCAAACTGGACAAGAATAACGATGGTTCGTTGACGTTTGACGAACTTCGCCCGCAAGGTGATTTCGCAGGCCGACCTCGCGACGGGGAAAATCGCGATCGAGGCCCCGGGCGTCGTGAAGGTGGCGGGGACATGCCACGCGAGGCGATGGAGAATCCGGAACAATTTGCACGCATGTTGTTTGAACGCCGCGATGCAAATTCGGACGACAAATTGACCGGAGATGAAATCCCAGAACCAATGCGAGATCGAATGCAGGGGATCGACACCAACAACGACGACGCGATTTCACGCGAAGAACTGACAACGGCGATGCGTCGTTTCGGTGAAGCGGGACGAGGCGGCGGTCGCGAAAACATGCGAGGCAATGGACGCCCTGATGCCGAAGCAGGGGGCAGAACCCCTAAACGTCCGCCCGCAGCGTCCGATAGCGAATAACGCAAAGATCACAATGCTCGAAACGTCGACTTGGTACTCCAAGTCGACGTTTTTTTTGCCGCCAGCAGCGTCCCCCGCGCGGCGCCGTTCCGGGCTGCCGCCACCTCTACCCAAGCGACAATTTCTAACCCGCGACCTTGGCCATCGCCGCGCGGGCGACAACAACGCACTCTCGGATCTCCGCAAGCGGATCGCTGGGATTTTCTTCGTACTCAAGTGACACGGCGCCGTCGGTGGGAAAACCGACCGCGTCGAGTGCAAAGAAGACACCTTCGACGTCAAGATGTCCCTTGCCCAAGATGACTCCCTCGGTCTTCTGTTTCATCTCGGCGAAATCTTTTAAGTGGATTCCGTACAACCGTCCCTTGAGCGAACGAATGACATCGGTCGCGTTTTCACCCGAACGAATGTAGTGCCCAAGGTCGGCACATGCCCCGATTCGTTCGTCGCGTCCTTCGATGGCGTTGAGCACATCGACGACTTTGTTGTATCGATGACCAGGACCATGATTATGAATCGCGATCCGTATATCAAATTCTTTGACCAAATCATCTAGATTGTCAAACGATTCTGGGCCTGGGTCTGCGGTAATCGTGGGAATCCCAAGCGACTTCGCAAACTCAAAAATCTTTCGGTTGGCCGCTTCGTTGCCGCCAAATCGATTAACGCCATGAGCCGAGATCGAAAGCCCCAACTCGGCGACCGTTGCTTTCATCTTTGCGATTTCCTCGGCCGAAGCATTGGTCGCCAGCATGCCACCGTAGAATTCCACTTGATCAAACCCAAGATCTTTCGCGTGACGCAGTGCCTCGTCCACCTTGTATCCGCGAAGCGAGTAGAGCTGAATGCCTAATTGGGCTCGTTTGGGTTTGGCGGCCATTGCAGTCGATGGCAGCGCCGCAGCAGCAACCGCGGTTGACGTTGCCGCAAGAAATCCGCGTCGAGAGAGAGAAAGAGAAGTCATCGGTGAGCGTGCTCCAAAAACAAAGTGGTGGGGAGGAAAGGTTGGGAAATTCAGTTCAGATCATAGCACAAGCCACTTTCGATCGGTTCCGATGACCGTTTATTATTACTCTCCGATGCAATCCACAAATGCTTACTGGAAGTTTAGAAACCAGAATTGCCGGAGCGGATATCGTCGATTCTTGCGGTGAGATTTGCTGCACGATTTAAAACTCTCGCCAGAGCCCTGCTACCTCAAAATCCGCTACCCTAAAACCGGATCGTAATCAATGTCGAACAACCCTTTCCCGCCCAACCCCTACAGTCCTACAGCTAATGATCCGAGGCAAAATGGCGGTCCTGGAAATGTTTCAAACGCCGCCGCAGCCGTTAGCGCACCTGCATTATCATTGATCATTGTGTCACTGATCTGCATCGTATGCATGGTGATTGCCATGGGCGTTGACGCATTCCTGTTGTTCAGTGGCGCGGCAGCTCGGTTACCGGCAAATGATGTGGGGATCGATAAAGAAACAGTGATCTTCATCCGAGTGTTCGGATCCTGTGTAATCATCGCGATCAATTGCTTGATCTTGTTTGCCGCGATCCGAATGAAGAGCTTGAAGACCTATCCGCTAGCGTTGACCGGCGCGATCATGGCTGTCATTCCCTGCATCAGTCCCTGCTATTTTATCGGCATCCCGTTCGGAATATGGGCGATCATCGTGCTGATGCGTCCCGAGGTCAAACAAGCATTTCGCTAACCTCATCGTCCGAAAAAAATAAAGACAGGGTCAAGCAAACCACTTGTCCCTGTCTATTGTTCGCGGCCTCTTTGTCGCGGTCAATTCGCAGCCTCGTCGTCAACAATCGATTCGTCGACAATCCGCTGACCCGATTGACTTAGCTTGGTTTATGTTCGCTATGGCAAGCCTTGCAGTTCGAAGCATTTTTCAGCATGGCGGCAGCTTGTGCATCGCCCTCGATCGCCTTTTGGCTTGCTTCGACCAACGGCTTGTTGAGCTTTTTCCAGCTTTCTTCGCTCCCGCGAGGTGGCGTTGCTTTGCTCATCGCAACAAGCATCGCATGCAGTTCTTTCTTCTCTTCCTCGGATGCGGTTCCCGAGGCAACCTTCTTGAGCAGAGGTCCCTTGAAACACGTTTTCATCACCGCCTTGATCGAGGGCTTCTTCGCCGCTTCGTCTTCACCGAATGCAGCATTGTTACTGACAATCGGCAAGCAGACCGAGGCGCCGAGCAACACGCTACAGGCGATCTGGTAAAACTTCTTTTGTGACATTAGCTGACAGTCTCGTTTAGCAAACCAAATAGATGAAACACAAACGATCCAAACATGAATCATTTGCAACGCGATTAGATTAGCTCGCGGCGATCCCCGCCGCCACAATCGGATGTCCTGCGGCTAAAAGAAATTCGTGATTTGGTCAGCGGCAAGTTCGCTCGTTTCCTTCTCAAGCGGAATTGGCGTTCAGGACGCTTCACACATCCGACGACTACACATCCGACGACTACACATCCGACGTCAGATTCATGCGTTTCGCGGTCCAGCGGAGCGGCGCATGACGGCAAACGTGGCAAAATTTTTCAACGCCCACTTTCGCGGGATGGCGTGCCAACTCCCCGTTGTGGTAGGATATGCGGCTGTATCGCACGCCTCTTCAAAATTATCGATTTCGTTGACCTTGGCAATTATCCGCCGTAGGGACATTTGCGCGAATCATCCTAGCGAGATTGGCCTTTTGGCAAAATTTCTCAAGCCTGTGGCCATGTGAGTGATTGTATCCGACACCGGCAAAGTTCATAATTTGGGGCGGTACGACGTCCCTTGCAAATCGACTCGCAATGAATTCTCTCGAAAACAGCAGCTATGACGGTCCCCTTGGTGACTTGGTTCATCGTTTGACGCAATCCTTTACCACTGAACATTCGCGTCCACCTCAATGGATCGTTGCGGCCCCTGGGCGAGTGAACTTGATTGGCGAACACATCGATTACAACGATGGGTATGTGTTGCCCATGGCGATCGAACGCTATGTCGCCATCGCCGCGGCGCCGCGTGCAGAAAAGGGTTCTCGCGTTGCATCGATTCGCAGCGTCAATCTGAATGAATGTGACCAGATTGATTTGGACGAGCTTCCCAAACCGTCTCTGCCACCGAAATGGACGGGCTACATGGGCGGCGTTTTTGCCGGATTCCAAAGCCGCATGGGGGCAGAAAAATTTAGCCAACTCCCTGCCATGGACGTGATGTTCGAATCGAACGTTCCGATCGGGGGTGGACTTAGCAGCAGTGCGGCTCTGGAAGTGGCTACCGCAACGCTATTGGAAGTCGTCTCGGGCATCACTCTGGGGCTCGAAGAAAAAGCGTTATTGTGCCAACAAGCCGAGCATGACTTTGCAGGCGTTCCCTGTGGAATCATGGATCAATTCAGCAGCGTTTTTGGACAACAAAATGCATTCATGCTGCTTGATTGTCGCTCGCAACAAATCCGTCACGTTCCATTCTCGTCGGATCATGTTTCGGTCTTGATCACCAACAGCAACGTCAAGCATGAATTGAGCGGTGGCGAGTATGCACAGCGACGAGCTCAGTGCGATTCCGCACTTAAAAAAATCGGTGCAGCGTCATGGCGAGACGTCACGTCCGGTGATCTCGAGTCGAACAAGTCATCGCTGAGCGAGATCGAATACTCGCGTGCCCGTCATGTCGTGTCCGAAATCGAACGGACGCAGAAAGCGGCCGTGGCAATTGAATCAGGGCAATGGGAGACTCTCGGCGAATTGATGTACGCAAGCCATCATTCGCTGCAACATGACTACGAAGTCAGTTGCTGTGAGTTGGACTTGTTGGTCGAAATCGCACGTGGCGTCGGCCGTGCCGGAGGTGTTTACGGTTCACGGATGACGGGCGGCGGCTTTGGCGGTTGCACGGTCACGTTGATCGAATCCGACAAAGTGGTCGAGGTGAGCGAGCACATTCAAAAACAATACAAAAAGCAATGCGGGATTGATGCTCAACTTTTCGCTAGTTTGCCGGCCAAGGGTGCACATACAGTATCCTGCTGATTAGATTGTAGCCAGGTATTTTTTAATAGCGGAACGGCGTGGGGCCGCCCGGTTGCAGCGAGTAAAAACGTCGATTTAGCCCGCGCGGCACCTCGCCGCACCGCTAGGAAAGTCGATCGCATTGGGTTAGCACCGTCGGCTCACCGAATGAACAACATTTCACCGGAACACACACAGAACAAATTGCTTTGCCGTCGCTCGAGCAGCAGTCTCTGAACCAGAGAACCCATCAGACTCGAAGCGATCTCGCAATGCACCAGTCAATTACTTTCGGACGCAACATGGACGATGCGTTGAACTTTCAATGATAAAGAGGCATCGGTGGGCGCATTAACAATCTTTTGGTTTCTGTTCTTCACGTCGCTGGTCGGGGTGTTGACGTGGTGGATCACTCGACGCGATGACCACGCCAGCAGTTCGGGTTACTTTCTTGGCGGTCGCTCATTGACGTTCCCGTTGATTGCCGGATCACTACTGCTGACCAACCTGTCGACCGAACAAATGGTCGGGCTTAACGGCGCCGCTTTCACCGATGGTTTATGTGTGATGGTGTGGGAAGTCGTCGCCGTCGTCGCGCTCGTATTCATGGCATGGTTCTTCTTGCCTCGTTTTTTGAAAAGTGGCGTGGCAACGGTTCCGCAATACCTCGAGATCCGTTTTGATCACCAAACCCAAGTCATCACCAACATCATTTTCTTGGTGGCGTATGTCGGCATTTTGTTGCCGATCATTTTGTACACAGGTGCTCGCGGCATGCTGGATATCTTGGATGTTCCCAGCTTGCTTGGATCGTTTCCCGAACGTCTAAACATGGATCCCGAAACGTTCGCGTTGGTAATGATCGTTTGGATGGTCGGAATTATTGGTTCGATCTATGCACTGTTTGGTGGGCTGCGAACGGTTGCCGTTTCGGACACGCTTAATGGAATTGGACTGCTCGTCGGCGGGTTGCTGATCACCTACTACGCGCTCAATGTGTTGAGCGGGGGTGAAGGCGTTGCGGCCGGGGCGGATTTGCTTTGGGAAGAGCAGAAAGACCGATTCAACTCCGTCGGCAGCAATCAATCCTCGGTCCCCTTTGGTTCGATCTTCGCCGGTATCTTTCTTTTGAATCTGTTCTACTGGACGACGAATCAACAAATCATTCAGCGAACCTTCGGAGCGAGCAGTTTGGCCGAAGGTCAAAAAGGGGTATTGTTAACCGGCGCCTTCAAGTTGCTCGGACCACTCTACCTCGTCATCCCCGGCATGATCGCGTATTCGATGTTTGCCGGCGAAGACATCAAAGCCGACAAGGCCTACGGTTTGCTTGTCAATCGAGTGTTGCCGGGACCGCTGACCGGGTTCTTTGCCGCCGCGATGATCGGGGCAATTTTGAGCAGTTTTAACTCGGCACTCAATAGTGCGTGCACGCTGTTTAGTCTGGGACTTTATAAGAGTGCCAAGCCGAATGCGTCCGAAGCGAGCGTGGTTCGCTCGGGCAAATGGTTTGGCTGGATCGTCGCAGTCGTGGCGATGACGATCGCTCCCCTGTTGGCTCAAACGACCAGCATATTTGGTTACCTGCAAAAAATGAACGGAATGTATTTCATCCCAATCTTTGCCGTGGTAATCGTGGGAATGTTGACTCGCCGTGTCCCTCCGATCGCAGCCAAAATTGGCTTGGTTACCGGATTTGTGGTCATCGCGGTGGGTTACTTTGTCAGCCCGTTTGATGCGATCGTCGCCTCGGTCCACGACTTTCACTTCCTCGGCATGGTGTTCGCATGGCTCGTCATCTTGATGCTGGTGATCGGCGAAGTCCGTCCTCGTGAAACCGAGTTCATTCAACAGGATGCCAAAGCCGTCAATATGACGCCGTGGCGATACGCCACCCCGGCGGGTATCGCGCTGATCATCATCGTGATCGCGATCTATGTCTCCTTCGCCGACTTCAGCGTGCTGACACCGAAAGCCTAGTGCTTTCCCCATACTTAAAATGGGGATCAGCTCGTAGCGGAGGTTGTTCGCGACTTTCGGCGAATGCCGGAACAGGCCGAAAACTCTTGACGAGTTCCCTATCCAAAGAGGACGCTACCCAAAGAGGACGCGTGGACGAAGCAATACGGCTGATAGGGGCGTTTTCATCCGAATTGCATTCGTCGAGGTTGTTTGGGCACCAGCTTCCCCATCTTGAATTACAATCGAAGTGAACTTGCCCACCCACTGCAACCGCAAAATCCTGCTCCCCCCTGCAACATTGAACAAATAGGCACCAACATGAAATTCCGATCGACACTTCTGCTGTGTTTATCACTCCTCGCTCTATTCACATTGGGTACCAAGTCGTCTGAAGCTCACGTTTCGGTCGAAGATTTTGATTCGATCAAGCTGTACACGCTCAAGAACGAAGCGGGGATGACGGTCAAAATCACCAACTATGGTGCCATCATTACTTCGATCATCGTGCCGGACCGTGACGGAAAGATGGGAGACGTTGCACTTGGGTACAACCGCGTCGAAGACTACATCAACGCGGTTGACAAGCCTTACTTTGGCGCCGTCGTCGGTCGTTACGGGAACCGAATCGCCAAAGGCAAATTCTCGATCGATGGCGAGACCTACTCGCTTGCCGTGAACAACGGCGAGAACCATCTGCACGGCGGTGTGATCGGTTTCGACAAAGTCGTTTGGGATGCCAAACCGCTCGAAGGCGATGGATGGTCCGGCTTGGAATTGACCTATACCGCGAAAGACATGGAGGAAGGATATCCAGGCAACTTGAATTTGAAAGTGACCTACAAGTTGACCATGACGAGCGAATTGGTGGTCGACTATTTCGCAACGACGGACAAGAAAACTCCCGTCAATGTGACGCAGCATACTTATTTCAATCTTGCGGGCGAAGGCGAAGGAACGATTTTGGACCACGAATTGATGATCAACGCCAAGAAATTTACGCCCGTCGACGAAGGTTTGATTCCAACAGGCGAACTGCGTGAGGTCGCTGGAACCCCATTCGACTTTACAACGGCAAAGCCGATCGGCCGCGATGTTGGCAAAGACAATGAGCAATTGAAATTTGGACTCGGCTATGACCACAACTTTGTCTTGGACAAAACAGGCAAAGAAAACGCGATGACCTTAGCCGCTCGTGTGAAAGATCCAAAGTCAGGCCGTGTGCTCGAAATCCACACCACCGAACCTGGCATCCAGTTCTATTGTGGCAACTTTTTGGATGGGCGTTTGCGAGGCAAGTCGGGCAAACCCTACGTGCACCGTGGCGGCTTCTGCTTGGAAACCCAACACTATCCCGACAGCCCCAATCAACCAAGCTTCCCCTCGACCATCCTCAATCCTGGCGAAGAACACCGCACAACAACCACGTTCAAGTTCTCGGCCGAATAGTTCAACGGTCCGATTTTGTGATCCGGGGGGCCGTGAGGCACCGGGTCATGCGCGAGACCCAGCAGCTCACGCGCGAGCGGCTCACAAAAACTGTTAAAACGAAATAATTGGACCGCCGAAATAGCGGCGTGATCGTTATCCCGAGTCCTTAAAGCCATCAAACATTCCCACCTTCCATCCCACCTAAACATCATGTTCCAAGCAAAGACTTCCTTGGTTCTCGTCACCGTCGTGCTACTCGGCGTAGCGTCCGTGGCGGCAGCCGAAACCGAACACTCGCGTCCCAACGTTTTGATGATCGCGATTGACGATTTGAACGATTGGGTCGAACCACTCGGAGGTCACCCCGACGTCAAAACGCCGGCGATGGCAAAACTGGCTAGCCGAGCAGTCACGTTCACCAACGCCCACTGCCAAGCACCACTGTGCAACCCCAGCCGGACATCGATCATGACCGGACTGCGCCCCACATCCACCGGCGTCTATGGACTAGCACCTTGGTTTCGCACGCTTCCCGAGTTCAAACCGCGAACCACCTTGCCGCAACATTTTCAAAACCATGGTTACCAAACATTAATCGGAGGCAAGATATTTCATGGCACCTATGGTCGAAATGAAAAACAACCGATGGAATGTGACGTTTGGGGGCCCGCCTCGTCCGTTGGCGTTAAACCAAAACAAAAACTAATCCCTCCTACTCCTAACGGTAACCATCCGTTGATGGACTGGGGAACCTTCCCTCATCGCGACGAGGACAAGGGCGACTGGGAGGTGGCATCGTGGGCAGTGGACCAGATCGAATCGATGCAGGACGAGAAGCCCTTCTTCTTGTCCGTCGGTTTCTTTCTGCCCCATGTCCCCTGTTATGCGACACAAAAATGGTTCGACCTGTACCCCGAAGACTCGTTGACGATGCCTCCGATGCCGACCGGCGATCGCAGCGATACTCCCCAATCGTCTTGGTACATCCACTGGAATTTACCCGAACCCCGTACCGACTGGCTCGAGGCGAACGATCAAGTGCGTCCGCTGGTTCGCGCTTATCTGGCTTCGATCAGTTTTGTTGACAGCCAAGTGGGACGTGTTCTCGATGCGTTGGAAAAGTCCCCCTACGCGGACAACACCATCGTGGTGCTATGGAGCGACCATGGTTACCACTTGGGTGAAAAGGCGATCTCAGGAAAAAATTCGTTGTGGGCAAGATCGACGCGTGTACCGCTACTGTTCGCGGGCCCCGGGATTGCCGGGGGCGTCAAGTGTAATCAGCCTGCCGAATTGTTAGACCTGTATCCGACACTCGCTTCGTTGGCGGGACTGCCGGCACCCGCAGGTGTGGAAGGGCTCAGCCTGAAACCCCAATTGATCGACCCCACCACGACGCGGGAACGCCCGGCAATCTGTACTCACAACAAGGGCAACCATAGTGTTTGTGACACACGATGGCGTTATATCCGTTACCTCGACGGCAGCGAAGAACTTTACGATCGCGATGTCGATCCTAACGAATTCGCTAATCTGATTGCCCCCGGCAAAGATCGGACGCAATACGCCGAGGTGATCGATCGGCTGAGCGGATGGTTGCCCAAGCAGCAGCGAGGGCTCGCCAAAGGCAGTGCCCACCGTATCCTGGAACAGCGAGCCGACGGCATCTATTGGGAGAACAAGAAGATCGATCCCTCGCAGGCTCCTCATTGAAACTGGCACGGTTGCTATCAGAACGATAACGAAAGTCGATCGTGACTTTCGTCTTATGCTATCACCGCTGCCCCATCGTGAAACTCCGTCGTCCGTGCTGTCGCGTGTCAAACTCTAACGGTTATGCCGGATGTGCTTGTCGGTTTGGCTCCTTGCCCTACCGGAATCCCACTTTCACAGGCACCTGATGTAACGGTTATCCGATTTAATCCTCGAAGTCTCATCGTAGCGAATCCACTGATCGCCACGAAAAAGAGTGCCAGCGCCTTCCTCGCTAGCACACTTCGACACTAAGACGGTTTTATCGATATGCACGTGACACACTCTTCTTTACGGCTCAGCCCCAATCGCTATCGATCCGCCTCGACAAAAGTCGCGGTGCTGGTGTTGGGCAGCGTTTTATCCGCACTGGTGATTGCCGATGTGTCGCTGACAAGCCGACAAGTCGCTCCGCAATTGCCCGCAGAGGTGCACACGCAACATCGAGCCCCGGTTGTGCCTGCAATCCCGGGCACGGCATTGCATTCAGATACGTCGGTTGAGAACACGCCCACTGCGGTTCCGTGTTGCCCAGCGACCCACAATCCACCCGCCAACGATCCAGTCGCCTCGTTTGCGGAGTCCGAAACGAAATCGGTATCAAAAATCGCCACAGACTCGCTGCATCGTCCAGCCGCATCGGCCTTGGATCACAACACAAACGCCGACGACACAGTATCGATTGATAACGTGGAATCGATGCCGAGCGATTCTGCCCCGGTCACTCGCAAGCATGCATCATTCGTCTTCAACCGACGAACGACCGCAGCGGATGAACCCGTCGACGTTACCGAACGAGCTGTTCCTAGCAAATTTGCGACTCATCTTTTGGGCAACCGGAACGTGACGCAGGTATCCAATTCGGAACCGCCACTGTTGCCGATTCCAGTGAGCCGCCGCGTGAAGTCGCCGGCAACGCTGCCTTACACCACGTCGATGGAATCGCAGCTGCGGTGCCGACAATTGCTCGATCAAGCGTCGCACGAATATCGAGTCAAAGCATGGCTGTCGGCCGAGACATCGACCTGGGCCGCACTGACGCATGCTGTCGAAGGGATCCAGATCGCGACACGCGAATCAGACCCTCAGGCGGACGATGTTCATGATCCACTGCTCGATCTTCAGCGCGCCCGCACCGCATTGACCGAGGTGCGTGATTTTGCGGAACAATCGACTTCGTCGAACCAGATTGACATGGAAACCATCGTCCGATCGCACCGCACGAAAGTGCTTCGCCACGTCGATTTGTACGGCATGACCTCGACCCAAGCGATCGAAGCCTACTTGGACGATGCACGTCAAACGCTTGCGAAATTGGCGAGCGAAAGCGTGCAAGCAGCCGAAGCGATGGATTTGTTGGCTGCCATCTATCTCACCCGTGACGACAAGCGAACATTGCCCGGCAGCACGTCGTTATGCCTGCGTCGTGCCGCCCTGCAAGGCCAACCGCAGAATGCGACGCTAGCCTCAAACTTGGGAATGCAATTGGCACGCGTGGGAATGCTGACCGAGGCTAAACGCGTGCTTGAGCATTCCGTCGCTCTGCAAAACGACCCGGCAACTCAATCGGCTCTCGCCACCGTCCTGCAACAACTCGGTCAATTCGAGCAAGCGGCGAAGGTTCAAGTCGAATTGCAAGCGGCAAATTACCCGACCACCGAGTATCCAAACGGAATCCGGATCCCCGAAGTCATCCAGCTCACTCCCGCTGAATTCGCAGCCGTCTCGAGTCCTGTGATGCAGCCGGCCGCCGCTTCACCGCGAGCCGCATCTCAAGCCCCGGCAATCGCCGTATCAACAAAACAAAATCTCGTTACCAACATGCCAACCGGGCCCGGTCATCCCAACACGATCTATACCGACGCGTCGGCCAGCGGTGCACCGATCGTCCCTAACATGAGTGACGTCGAGAACATTTCAGAGCCAACTCCATCGGCACTGCGTCGCACTTGGAACTCGGTACGTAACTTGTGGTAATCGCCAGTATGAAAATCAAGACAACACCCCATTACCGATCATCCATGTCACGCATTCACATGACACCCGCTGCTACGCGAACTATTTGCATGTTGGAAACCAAACGACATCGAAACCACCAGATTTGTATGATCTATGGATTCGTTGCAATGACGGTGTTGGTGTTTTCGGCGACACTGCATGCTCAACAACTCGACTCGACCGTTTCTCCGGCGAATGTGAATTCACCGCGCGAGCAAAATCTCTTGTCCAGCGAAGTATCGCCTCTACAAAGCGATTGTGGATGTAGGAATGTTCCCGGCGGATATCCCTGTCGTGGTGAATGCCGCAAATGCATGATCGGTGTCGACTGTCGCGATGGATGTGGCGAAGAACAGCGTTGGAAAGATTCACGTCGCTTGAATTTCGACGCCTACGGTCCTGGTGAATACGCCGGCCCTTCGCGGCTTTCGCATCTCGGCGAATATCGGCTGCGTCCTGGTGATGAACTGCAAGCCTTCTACCTGATTACTCGCTCGCAATCATCGGGGCTGTACCGGCTAACGCCAGGCGACTCCATCTTGATCGAATCTCTCGCCGATGTGGAATTGAATCGTGGCACGCTCGAAAACGGATTGGTTATCCAACCCGATGGCACCATCACAGTTCGACTGCTTGGGCAAATTCGCGCCGCCGGCATGACGATCGATCAGCTTCGCGAATTGCTGAATGATCAGTACATGAAGTACTATCCCAAACCCGCGATCGACGTGACACCCGTTCGCACCAATACGCTCGCCGAAGACATTCGCAACGCAGTCGGCGGCCAGAGCGGATTCAGCCAGCAATCGGTCACCGTGACCGTCATGCCCGACGGAAAAATCCGCTTACCCGGGATTGGCGAAGTTTGTGTGCAAGGTTTTTCAATGAACGAATTGAAAAAGGAAATCAACCTTCGCTACCGTGAAATCGTCGTCGGGCTAGACGTCGAACCGGTCCTCGCATCGCAAGCGCCACACTTTGTTCATGTGATGGGCCAAGTGGGCGCCCCGAACCGAATCCAGCTCGATGGGCCAACGACCGTGCTGGGGGCGATTGCCGCTGCGGGTGGTCATTTGCCCAGTGGTAATTTGCGACAAGTCGTGATCTTTCGGCGTGCCGAAGATTGGCGGATGATTTCAACAATGCTGGACTTGCAAGGGGCGATTTACGGCAAACGCCCGACCCCGGCCGACGAAATCTGGGTCCGCGACGGCGATGTGATCATCATTCCCGCCCGACCGATCGTCCGCTTTGACAATTGGGTACAGCAAATCTTTACCGACGGCATCTACGGTTTAGTGCCTCCGGGCACCCAGTTCAACGCAAACTAGACCCGCGAAACTATTGAAGCGGTTTTTGGTATACAATTGCCCGATACAAAGACGATGGCACTCATCGTCTGATCGAACCTCGCAATCGTAAACAAGAGCCAACGATGAAAGTCTGCTTGCGTCCCGCCGTCCGTTTCTATCTCACGTCCGCATTTGCTGTCGGCCTGTTCTGCAGTGCCGCCGGTGTCCATGCCCAAGACACACCTGCACCTGCCACCGAAGCCCCAGCGGCGGATTCCCCTGCCGCCGAAGAAGAGGCAGAAGCGGAAGTCGAAAAGGACTCGCATACGGTGGCAGTGGAAGCACTGTTGGACAGTATGAACATGAAAGAGACGACGCAGCAGACGGTGGACCAGATGTTGCAGATGCAGATTCAACAGCAACCGCAGATGGCGGCGTTTCAAGATGTGATGAAAGCGTTTCTGCACAAACATCTTTCGTTCGAATCGCTCAAACCCGACTTGATCAAGCTTTACAAATCGGAATTCACCGAATCGGAAATCAAGGCACTGACCGATTTCTACAACACGCCTGTGGGCAAGAAAGCGATCGAGAAGTTACCGACGCTATCGGCCGCAGGAGCACAAATCGGCATGCAGCGCGTGCAAGCGAATATGGGCGAATTGCAAACCGCGATCCTCAAACGCCAAAGCGAGTTGCAACCTAAATAGGGCCGTTAGCCGACACATCGCACGACTTTCCAATCCGTTGGCAATCCTTCAACCGAAAACAAAATCGAAGGTTGTAGGAAGCGACGTGTGATTTTTGACAGACGAATGGCGGGACAGACGAATGAATTCAGAGCGACGACTCGGCTGTCCTTCGTTCGGCTGTCAAAATTGCTTTGCATCCGTTCCGGTCGTTAGAAAGCAACTGGCTTCCACTTCTTAATTTCAATCACCTGCGGTCGCCTCCCGCACTCGCGGGTCGCGTTCCCAACGGATCGAGAGTTGCTAGTCCGTAAGACCGCACCCGCTGCGTTTCTCCTGCGAATATAGACCGGCGATACGGGGCCGGCGTGCCCTGCTAGTCGAACGACGCTTCGGAACAATTCAGAGAACCGAGTTGCGATGCTGCGGATGGCTCTTTCGTGGTCGAATCATTTCCGGGTTACGGACGATTGATTGTCCGCGATGTTCGGCGATTCAATCGACTGCTAGCCGAGTGATTTGACCGCTTCGATCACTTTGGCGTCATGGCCGTCGACTTTGACGCGTTTCCAAACTTTGGCGACTTTACCTTCGGCGTCAATCAAATAGGTCGACCGCTGGATCCCCATCGACTTTTTGCCGTACATGTTTTTCTCTCGCCATGCACCATACTTTTCGGAAATTGCGTGGTTCGCATCCACCAATAGCGGAAAGGGCAACGAATACTTCTCGCGAAATTGAGTATGACTCTCGGCGTCATCCGGGCTGACGCCATACAACGCGACCCCCAACTTTTCCAACTCGCTGTATTGGTCACGAAAATTACACGCCTCCTTCGTACAACCGGGCGTGTCATCACGAGGATAGAAATAAAGCACAACCGGTTTACCCTTTAGATCGGCCAATTTCACCTTGTTGCCAGCGTCGTCTTTGAGTGTGAATGCAGGGGCTTTGGTTCCAGGTTCAATCCAATCAGCCATCTTCGATTTGCTCCGTTTGCAGGTCGTCGTTTTCAATACACCGCACACCATAATCGGTTTCGCCATAGGTTCCCAGCGTCCTAAGAAACGTGCAACAAAATCGGTGTCCGGCTTCGAGTCTCGTAAAGGGCTGGTGGGAAGTGCCCCCACGCAACACACCGTGTCACTTCGGATATGATTGTGGGGATAGCCTGAAGTGATTCGCTGGAATTTTGGTTTAGCTCCATCCCGTTTGTAACACGGCTGGCGATGAAATCTTTGCTTGATTGGCATTCCCGCTACGTCGCCGCTCTTCGGCCCCCCCTTTACCCGCCCACCCGAAATTTGGTAACCCACATGACGCCTGGATTGAGTGACGAGCAACTTGCTCGCTACGACCGCGATGGTTTTCACCTCGCTAAACAGCTGTTCGCTCGTGACGAGATCGAATTGCTTCGTCGTTCGGCAAAGGAAGACAAACAGCTTGACGATCATTCCTTTGGCCGCGGTGATGGTGAAGGAGGCACGGTACGGTTGTCGCTTTGGAACCATCCCGGACAAGGAATTTATGGTGCGTTCGCGAGATGCGAACGGTTGGTTCATGCCGCCGAGCAAATCCTGCGAGACGAACCGTATCACTATCATTCAAAAATGATCATGAAAGATGCTCGCGTGGGCGGAGCGTGGGCATGGCATCAAGATTATGGCTACTGGTACGGTAATGGGGTGCTAACGCCAAACTTGGTCAGCTGCTTTATCGCCGTCGACCCATCGAATCGCGAGAACGGTTGCCTGCAAGTCATTCGCGGATCGCATCAATGCGGCCGAATTCATCACAAGTTGACGGGTGAACAAGCCGGGGCGGACTTGGAACGTGTCAGCGAAATTGCTAAACGATTCGAACATCTGCATGTCGAAATGGACCCCGGCGATGTGTTGTTCTTTCACTCGAACCTCTTGCACCGCAGTGACCAAAACGCCAGCGACCATCCGCGTTGGTCGATGATCTGTTGCTATAACGCCAAGAGCAACGATCCGTACAAAGAATCGCATCACCCGCGTTACACGCCGCTGGACCGATTGCCCGACTCGGCAATCAAGCAAATCGGAGCCCAGCGATTCCGCGGCGATCAAACCGAGATGGCGTGGTTGGATCCGAAACGCGAAGCGTCTGCTCGTCGATTAGAGGAAGACGAATAGGAAGGACTGTCGTTGATCGCTCCGCAATCATTACGTTTCGATCGCGGAGCGATCCACGAAATTAAAAAAACATTGCTCAAAAAAAAAACGATGCCTACCCCGGACGACCTCAATTATTTGCCGACGATGCCGACACGCCGTGATGTTCCCATTGGCTGTATCGGCAGCGGTTTCATCATGGCCGATTGCCATTTAGTCGCCTATCGCCAAGCAGGCTTCCACCCGGTTGCGATCAGTTCGCGGCGTCTCGATCGCGCACAACAAGTCGCCGATCAACATCAGATCGAATCGGCTTACGACTGCTATCAGCGGATGCTCGAGGACACGCGGATCGAAGTGGTCGATATCGCGGTCCCGCCCGACGTGCAATTGGACATCGTACGAGACGTCGTTCGTCATCCACATATCCGTGGCATCCTTGCGCAAAAACCGCTTGCAGGCAATTATGCCGATTCGCAGCGGATTGTGCAGTTGTGTGCCGACGCGGGTATCACCCTGTGTGTGAACCAGAACATGCGTTACGACCAATCCGTTCGTGCCTGTAAATCTGTGATAGATCGTGGGATGATGGGCGAACCGGTGCTCGCGACGATCGAGATGCGAGCGATTCCTCACTGGATGCCGTGGCAGTCGCGTCAGGGCTGGATGACGTGCCGGATCATGTCGATTCATCATCTGGACACGATGCGATATTGGTTTGGCGAACCCGAGCGAGTTTTCGCCAGTTTCCGAACCGACCCACGGACCGAATTCCCGCACCAGGACGGCATCGGACTGTACATTCTGGAATACGCCAGCGGACTTCGATGCATGATTTGCGACGATGTCTGGGCGGGACCCTCTCGCGAAGGCGCCGCCGAAGACATTGGAATCCGTTGGCGAGTCGAAGGCACCGAGGGAATGGCGCGAGGCACGATTGGATGGCCACGTTACCCCGAGCGTGCACCGAGCACGATCGATTACACCACGACTAAATCGAATCAATGGCACCGTCCGCGATGGAACGAGGTCTGGTTTCCAGACGCGTTTGCCGGTCCAATGGCAGAGTTGCTCGTTGCGTTGGAGTCGGGATGCGAACCAGCCATGAACGGAGTCGACAATTTGCGAACCATGGCATTGGTCGACGTGTGTTATCAATCCGCCGCCGAACATCGTGCGATTTCGTTGTTGACGACATGATAAAATCAAGACAGGGCGTCGCCCGACGCGGTCGCTCACTTTCGTCCCATTGACTCCACACGGTTTGATCATTTCTAACGCGTCCATCAATCCGTACGAACCTCCACGCAGCGATCCGGCGGTCGAAAATCCGTTGGCGATCGGGGACGCACTGCTGACTTTCGAGCGGCTCGAGTTTCAGACCGAGTTAACTCGCAGGGACATTCGCGACGGCATTGCCCGAACCAACATTCGCACCGATTTGGTCAGCATGCGGACGTTGGCGTCGATTGTCATCTTTTTTTGCTTCTACATCGGCTTTCTCAGCCTGGTTGCGTCTCCCAATTCCACGGTCGCGTTGCTGTTATCGATCCCGATCGTCATTACCGCGGCGTTATTGGTGGTCCGTTATCGTGCTCTGTGCCGCGCGGTAAACCTGAATGCACATCGCTGTGGCCCAATCCACGGCTACATTGATCACGACATGATGATGATCGTGCACGCAGACCAAACACGTTGGATGAAAATGGAACACTTGGTCAGCGTCGGCCGCAGTCGCAACACCTTGACGCTTTGCTTTGACGCAACGCAGATGCAATTTGACGTCCTGCCGCTGCGTGCGTTTGCCGATCGCAACCGTGCCGTGATGCTAGCCCAACGATTAAGCGAACTGCGGCCTCCCTGTCCGATCCAAGTCATCGACCCGCGACGGCAAGTGCTGGCGGACGACGTTGCTGTTTGCAGCCCGGCTGAGGACGCGGCTTTTTTTGCGGGTGGAATCTATGCTGACGACATCCAAGACACCGTGCTGGGGCGAAAATGGCGTCGCGGTCTGCTGCGATTCACGTTGCTGTTTGGCTTGTTCGCCGTCACCCTGATTGTGGCTTGGTTTTACTTTGCGGGGTTCACTTGGTTTGGGATCGTCGTCGGATTGGTCTTGCTGTTCGTGCTCAGTAAACCGGCTCGCTCGGTAATCAAGGCCCGCCGGGCGACGCTCAGCAACGCCGAACCGTTGCTGATGTCGTCAGGGTGGTTCGATGCTGCGGGGCAGTTCAGTATGGCGACGACCGGGCAATCCAAGGCGAATTGGTCGCTGTTCGAAGCCACGGAGGTCACCGGAAACATGATTCTGCTAAAAATAAAAGGTTCCGACATGTACCATCTGGTCTCGCGAGGCCAATGCCGTGATGAAGCGGCGTGGGAAGCAGCCTGCGAATTTGTCAGGAAATTCGGCCCCCCTGCGAGTCCATAATGACGCAACCTGCCGTTCGGCTATAAAAACCACCCGTTTGAGTGGCAAAGCAGATGGTATCGTGCTAGCTCGTCGGCTCACAATCGCACTGAAAGCAGCGAAAGCACCGAACAATCGCAGCGAAGACCGCGGCAAACCTAGGGCTGACGCGCGACGACCTAACCCAGTACCATACAAGAGTCATGATTCGGGTCCGCATGGGAAGTGTCATCGAATGAACCAAATTGCATTGAGATTGCTGATTTCGCTAGTTTTGTCATGGTCGTGGGCCGTTTCCTCGCCAGGCCAAACCGACCCGGCAATCGATCCAACCGCGGAAAAACCTGCCTCCCCTCCTGAAACGACGCCCCCCGAAACAACGACCCCCGACACCACAACCACGCGATCTCCCGACTCGAAACCGCTCTCCTACTGGGTTGAGCAACTTAGCAACGACCAATTTCACCGCCGAAAACTAGCCACCCAAAAGTTGATCGATGCGGGGCCCGACTCGGTCACGCTGTTGGTCGATGCGATGAAGTTCGGCGATCTGGAAACGGTCGACCGGGCCGTTCATGCCCTCAGTGCGATCGCGCTGAAACAGGCTCCGAACGAAGAGGATGGGGCGCTCGGTGAATTGCGAACGTTAAGTGTCCACGCCGCTGGAAGCCAAGCGTCATTGGCGAAAGCGGCTGTCGAAGAAATCCACGAAGTCCGAGCCACACAGGCGCAAGAAGCGCTCGGCCGCGCCGGGGTCATCATTGGTGTCGATCAATTCCTGGTCCGCGCCATCAGCACGCCGCAAATGGTCGTGCAAATCGACGAGAATTGGTCCGGGGATATCGAATCACTGAAGTGGCTGCGATGGGTGCGAGCGATCGAGTTTGCTCGCGTCAAAGGCCCCGCAGTGCGAAGCGATGTGCTTGAACAACTTGTCACCATGCCCGACTTGAACACCATCGCGGTGGTCGAAGGCCAAGTCGATGCAAAAACGCTGCGTCCCTTGCAAAAAATGAAACATGTCAGTTCGATGGAGTTTCGCTACGTGCCGCTGACTGCGGAACTTGGTGATGAAATCGCAAAAATCCCGATGCGAATCTCGCTGAATCTGATGGGCACGGGGATCAGCAAAGAAAAGGTCGAAGAGATGCGTCAGCAGCTTCCCGGATTGACCATCGATCATCGCCAGGGAGGCTTTCTTGGCGTCAGCTGTATCAACGGATTTGACGTTTGCCGAATCAACGAAGTCATCCCGGGGTCGGCTGCCGAGACATCAGGATTACAACGCGGTGACGAAATCGTCCAGATCGACAAAACGGAAATTGGAAAGTTCGAGGACCTTCAGAATGCAATCAATCAAAAGGTTCCAGGCGACGAAGTGGAAGTGAAATTCCGTCGCGGCGATGCCCTCGAATCGGTGAAGTTAAAGCTTGGGAAGTTAAATCAGCGGTGAAGTCCAAACCAAAGTCAAAGTCAAGGTCAAGGTCAAAAGCAAAGTCAGACACGAAGACAAAGTCCAAGTCAAAACCGCAACGCGTTCAACCCGAACCGCCACCGCATGACCCGATCTGGGAACAATCGGCGTGGCGAAGTCGGACACGGCAGCGATTGCTCGATTGGTTTGCCTCGAACCACCGTGTGCTGCCTTGGCGATCGGACCCTCAGCCGTATCACGTCTGGGTCAGCGAGATCATGTTGCAACAGACTCAGGTTGCGACGGTCATTCCTTACTATGAACGCTTTCTAAAACAGTTTCCCACGGTTGCAGCACTCGCGGGCGCTGATGAATCGACATTACTTTCCCACTGGGAAGGACTCGGATATTACCGCCGCGCGCGGTCGATGCACGCGGCTGCAAAGCAGATTTGCGAACGACACGACGCGGTCTTTCCCACGACGTTTGACGACGTGATCAATCTGCCTGGTATCGGTCGCTACACCGCAGGCGCGATCTTGTCGATTTCTCAAGGCCAAGCGTTTCCGGTGCTTGAGGGAAATACGCAGCGTGTCTACAGCCGCTGGGTCGCGATGCAGGGTGTCCTTTCAGAGAAGCCGACACTCGATCTACTCTGGCAACTTGCCGAAGCGATGTTGCCCAAACAAAACGGATCTGCCGGCGACGCCGCGACAGGCCGCGGGCCAGGCATCTTTAATCAAGCCGCAATGGAACTCGGTGCACTCATTTGCACGCCGCGATCCCCCAAGTGCGATCAGTGTCCGGTGCGAGCAAGTTGTTGCGCACAGAAACTTGGCATGCAAGAAACGATTCCCGGCAAAGTCAAGAAAATCGACTACGAAGATCGCACCGAGTTTGCCTTTGTGATCGCAAACCGAGACCAATCTCAATTTCTTGTTCGACCGATTCCCGAGGGCGAGCGTTGGGCGGGGCTCTGGGATTTCCCTCGATTAACCACGGGCGAAATTGAGAATGAATCGGTGGCAGCCACACAGTTACATGACACGTTGGCGACGCCGATCTCGGTGGGCGATCCGTTGATGTCGATGAAGCATGCTGTGACGAAGTACCGAATCCGGTTAAACGTTTTTCGAGCCAACGTTGCTAACGGATCGGCGCGCCGATGGAAACCGCCCGCCCCCTGGAAGTTCGCAACGCTTGCGGAGCTCGACGAACTTCCGATGAGCGTGACAGGCCGCAAAATCGCCAAGGAATTGAGCAAGAGTCGCTGATCGCTCCGCGACGCCGATTGTTACTGAAGGACTTTGAATTTAGCGTGGCCTAGGCTTCCAGCCTGGGAATCACAGCAAACTTAGTTCTCCTCGTTCGATGCTAACCGATTTGCTTCATGTAATCGGGAACGATTCCGATGAAACATTGGCAGTGGTTACATACCGAGAGGTCTACGCTGACCTCGAGGCTGCATCTTGGACAGGGACGCTGAGGCGGTTGTTGTTTTGCCACAGGCGGCTCGGACAGCGGTGCCAAGTCGCCGAGAATCCGCATCACCCCCGTATCGGAAAGCGTGTCTTTCGGTTGCGGCACGACCACTTCGGCGCGACACTTGGGACATGGCAACGTTCGTCCTCGCAAGTGAGTGCCCGCTTTCAAACGATGGCCAGCATGACATTGAACGTGCACGAATTCCATTTCCGCAACCTTTCTATTGGGGTGTGACAAAAGACAACTCCACGAACGAATGCTTCCGCGGACGACAGTCTGTGGCAGGGTGTCGCTCATCGACTCGACATACCCATAGAACCCCAACGCGAGTCATGGGTTTCGGAGCATTTTTGCCGGAGCATGTTTTGCGGCGTTTTTTAAGTTTGCGCTGTTGCCTTCGGGGGGGCCGCAACGAAGGAAACCCACGCCAGTTCGGCAACTCGGCAAAAGAGTGAACCCACCCCTCTAATAATCAAACCAAACCCCGACGCCGATGTATTCTTCGCGACGAGTAAAAAACTCGTACTGGCTGGTCGGGCCCTCGGCATACTGCAGCCCGACGCGGAATCGACGTTGCGATTCGGGGCCTTGAAAAGCCCAGCCGAATTGAACGGTTGTCGAAACATCATAATTGACCGCCTCGCGAAAATTCAGGTTGACCGCGGCAAACGGGGCTCCGGTTCGAAACGATGTCGCGATCGGCGTGTACTCGAAGCCAGTTTGGTATTGGTAGCGTTTCGCTCCGCCCGACGTTGAAAACGCATTCGCCATTTCACCGTACACTTGAATCGATTCGGTCGCGGCATAGCGCAGTCCGATTACCCATGACTCGGTCACATAGTTGGTTCGCTGAAACAGCGGATTGCGTACCATGTATTCGTCACCGACATGCGAACTGATGTGAAAGTACCCAAACTTCATCGCCCATCGTCCTTCTGCGGCGGTGATCTCGGTACCAAAACGATAGTCCATCGATTCGACATCTTCGGCATGATGCAAATCTAATCGTGTCGCAACGGCACCTTCTAAATCCCACTGCAAACCGCGAGGATCTTTCGCACCGAAGGTTCCATAGCGAATTAGCCCCACTCGGCCCCCGAGCGTCGCATCCCAAAAAACTCCGTTGTCGGTGTCGTTAAAGATCACGGTTGAAATCCGAGGCTCATGCGGTCCCGCCAAATAGGAATGCCACAACAACCCATCGGGCAGCACGTACCAGTCGCGAGCACCGGAGTTGGCGAGGTTGTGGTGATCACGTCCGGCAACATACCTCCATCCGGCCAAATCACCACAGATTGCGTCACACTCGATCTCGGTCCGCTGCAGTACCGAATCGAGCTGATCAATCACGCTGGGAAACTGATTGTAAAAATCGCTTTCCGCGGGGTCACGCAAGCGGACATTTTCATTCGCAAACGACGCAATCGGCAAAAGGGCCAATCCGATGCATCCGCTTACCCACCAAAGCGTCCCAATGGCTATCCGGACCATACTAATGCATTGCTCCGTCATTTCGCATGCCAACCTTTGCATCGGGTGTATCGATCTCACGTCCCATGTAGACACGCTTGTGGATTCCTGTCGCAATTAGCTTGTGGGTCCGAGCGATCGCGTCGCGTGTTTCATCGAGATGTTCTTCGTCGGCGACAACAATTACCTCATGAGACTTTGCCATAAACGCGGCAAACTCACTTTTCCATTCCAGCGGAAAATACACCACCCGCTCCAATGGCAATTGCAGGGAAGCGGCATGAGCGTGTTCGCCATAGAACACGGCCATCGCATCGGGATGCTGCTCTAAGATGCTGGCGGTCTTGCTGTACAACGAGCGTTGCGTTGCCGCCTTGGGAATGAATCGCGCGGTGGTGTACCCCAGTAACAAGATGCCCACGATGGCTGTCCCCGCCCACGCACGACGTGAAAACGCAATCTCTCGATTCCACGCAAGACACGTTCCCAACAACACCATCGTGCAAAGCAAAGCAAACACAATCATGGTCAGGTCGACATGCCCGCCAAGTTTGATCTCGGCCATCACAATCACCCCCCCTGTTACCAGCAGTATTAAGTTGGCGCGTTGGGGAAACGGATTCAAATACGTGGTGATGCCACTGGTCCGCTCGGGCCGCAAGACGGTTTGGTCAAGCATTCCGCCTAGCATCAATGCCATCAACGGAATCGCAGGCAATATATAAGTGGGCAGCTTGCAACTGGCGATCGAAAAGAACAACAAAATCCAAACCGCACTGCAAAACAGGAATCCCAAGTCTTTGGATCTCAGCACACGGTTGGACTCTTTGCGGCTAACCAAATAGACCGCCAACGACGGCAACAACAACGAAGCGGGGAACATCCCAATGAATATCACTGGCAGATAGAACCAAAACGGTTCCTCATGGTTCGATCCTTGGGTGAATCGCTTGAAATTGTGCTCCCAGAAGAAGTAGTCACCAAACTCGGGATTGAACTTCCAAACCGCGACGTACCATGGAACACAAACAATCACGATGGGCAATACAAAAACGACCCAATGCACCAGTCGCGTGCGTGTGTGATCGCGACGCAACCATCCACTGGTAATCAGCGGCGGAACACACAAGACGAACGCCACCGGGCCTTTCGTTAGCACGCCCAGTGCACATGCCACTGCGGAAATCATCCACCATGTCCAACGATGTTCCGTTTCGCGGACTGCGATGTAGCCAGTCAAGAAACAAACGGTCACGAAGAATGCCAACAACGAATCCAGAATCAGAAACCGTCCTGCGATTACAAAACCGCCACTTAACAGCAATACGATGCCGCCCAACCAAGCGGCGCGGCTGCCGAGGATGCGTCGCCCGAGCAGATAGGCGACCAGCACCGTTGCGATCGACGCCAGTACCGAAGGCAACCGCGCCGCCGTTTCGTTGTTGCCAAGCCAGTGTAAACTTGCCGCGGTCAACCAATACATCAGCGGCGGTTTATCCAGATACGCTTGGCCCTCGAGCGTCGGCGTCACCCAGTCACGAGAATCATTCATCTCGATCGCGATTTGCGCGTAACGAGTCTCGTCGGGATCTATCAACGGATAGGACAGATTCGGCAACAACACGACACAGCACGCCAGCGTCAGGATCAGCGCGGCGACCTTTTCTTGTCGTGGTGTCCATTGGCGGACCGACGTTACGTGATCACAGGTGGCGATGGGAAACTGCGTGTCATTCCACCACGCTCGCAAATTGCGTTTGATTCTCTTGACCATGATTCCTATACCGGCGAATAAATCGTTTTTCGCATCATCACGATGCTTAGAAGGACAAAAACAGCATTCGCGATCCAAACGCCACACGCCGCGATTCGACCATCTTTGGCCATATCAAGCGTTAACGCAAAAATCGGATAATAGACCAACAACGTTGGCAAAAAGACGATCCCAAAGGTGGTCATCGTATCGGCCGTCTTCAATCGAATTGCCAACGGCACACCGACCATCGCCAACGCGAAACAGGTAAACCCGCTGGCCCAACGTCGGTGCATCTCGGCATCGAGTCGTTGCAGACGTTTACGTCCTTCGCGGACAGCGTCATGGTGCGCCATTGCAGTCGCGCCGACGATCTCGTGAACACGCCCTGTCAAAATATTGATTCCGGTTTCAACCGCGATTGAACTTTCGCGTCGTACGATCTCTAGAGACTGTTTCGACGACGCGATCGGCAAATCGCTCATCGGCATATGCGATGGATTGGCCGTCAATACGTCGTAGGGTGGTTCGGTGCGTAGAGGGACCGTATGGACAAACGTATCGGGGAAATGAAACGAAGCTTTGCCTTCGATCGTTGCCGTTCCGTCGGTGACGCTTAACGTCAAACCTTTTTCCTCGTCGTTGTAACGCAGCACGGCCGATTTCGCCTCGATCGAAATCGATTCCTGATTCGGTCGACGAATTCCGATCACCGGTTCAACCAAGTTGCGACCGTTGACATCGCGTACCGACAAACTTAAATCGCCGTGCTGAAAACTTCGTTCACGTTGCAGTACGCCATACGCAACGTTTTCGACCGACGACAACACGACATGTTGAATGCCATTAAATCCCCAAGTGAACGCCGTGTTGATCAACCCCACTGTCGCAAGACTCAGTAGCGTGGCGATCCCAATCGCGGGCCAAATCGCCGTGATCGGCGAGACACCTACCGATTGCAGCGTCGTGAATTCGTTGTCCGCCGACATCCGTCCATAGACACAACACACGCTAAATAACGCCGTTCCTGGTACCGCCAACGACAATGCATTGGGCATCGCGTAGGGAAGTAGTCGGAAAACACCAACCACTCCCAATCCCTGCGACAACGCTTCGCGGGCGACACCAATTAGCATCACCATCAACGTCATCACAAAAAGGGACAAACCAAACATCACCAAGATGTCGCGTGCAATACCACGCTGGATCCTCGTTAACATGGGTCTTCCTCGCGGTGTGAAGCGGCGAACGTCCGCCACTCGGTTTGTTCCAACATCTCGATCATCTCGCGAATCGCCAGCACATCTTCGCAGGTGACACCGCAAGAGACTTGCATTGCACTGTTCAAACAGGACGCCGAGAGTTGATCGAACCAATCTCGCACTCCTCTGCCAATCGTCACCGCCAACATGGGAAGCGAGAGGCGAGTTCGCATCCGCATCCTCATCTCGCCACCGATCGGCGTTTGGGTTGGACTCGCTTGGCAATCGTCGTGGGATTGACAACTTCGATCACCTGAGCCTGCCCTCGATTCCCCAGTCGCCTGATCCGTGTCCCAGGCGGAAAGTACCGCTCGAGTTGTTCGCTAGGAATTCGCTTTTCCACCACCAACACGGTCCGCTCGTTTGCCGACACGAGTGATCGCAGTTGGGGGTCGTCCAGTCCGCCAAAGTTGCCAACATCCGATCGATTTAGGTAGAACGGTACGCCCGAGAACTCGTGAGCCACCGTGGCGATCGCAGGATTCGACTGCAACGCAATCTGCTCTGCTAGCGGAGACGCATGGCCAAACAACGTTTCGCCTTGGCTGTACGTCGGTACCCAATGGTGCATCACCATAAAAGCAAGCAGCAATGCAGTGCCCATCGACGCCGGCCAAGCATACCCCGTGTCGTCACGTTTACCGAACAACGTGAACAACGAACAGCACAACAACGCAGCCCAGAGCGTCGCCCACGCATAAATCAAGGACGAGGCATCACCAACATAAACAGCGATGTAAACGACAAATGCGATGCCAACGCCGCAGGTGGTCACCGTCGCCGTTCGGGGCGACCAGAACCGAGCGAACCAGAATGATGCCTTGTCCGCAGATCCGTCCAGCACGTAATCCAAGTAGTGCCCAACCATCAACGCAAACGCCGGAGCGGCGGGCAACAAGTAAGTGGGCAGCTTGCATCGCGACAACGAAAAGAAGACAAAACACCAAACGCTCCACAGCAACAAGTAACCGACCACCGCAGGCCGCTGGTAGCGAGATTCGCCCGATTGGCGAAACAGAAAATGAGCGTAGGGAACCGCCAAAAACGACCACGGATGCCCCGCGACCAACAGTACCGGAACAAAATACCAGATCGGTTGGCGATGAAACCCACCGGCAAAACGCTTCAAGTTGTGTGTGTAGAAAAACTCGGTTAAAAACGAGGCGTCTTGTAACGAAACCGCGATCATCCACGGCACCGCGACTGCAAATGTCACCCCGGCGATCATCCCATAATGCCACCCACGCGGCTTGGCATACGTATCCGACAACCATGCAAACGCAAACACCGGCGGTAGCCACAGAATGAGCGCAACCGGCCCCTTGGTCAGAAACGCCAAACCGCAGAACACACCCGATAACAACCACCAGCTCAATTTCATCTCGCCGCTGCAAATCGCTTCGTAGGCGGTGAATAACGACAGCGAAATAAACAACGTCATCACGCCGTCCAGCAACAAGTATCGACTCGTGAATGCGAATCCAGCGGACAACAGCAATACGACGCCACTAAGCAATCCGATTCGCTTGCCAAATACTCGAGCACCAAACCACATCGTTGACGCAATCGTTGCTAGTGCCGCCAAGGCAGGAACAAGCCTTGCCGCGGTTTCCGTGATCCCAAACAGCTTGAAGCTGATGGCACACAACCAATACACCAGCGGCGGTTTGTCGTAGTAGCTATGGAAGTTCAACTGTGGCAAAACCCAGTTGCCGGTCGCAATCATCTCACGTGGAATCTCGGCGTACCGAGTTTCGTCGCGATCAATCAGCGGATAACCGAGATTCGTTAACATGAAAAATGCCGCGATCAACAACAACCCAACGCTCGCCCAAACGTAGCGACGATCCTGCACTGTGGTCGCCTGCGATTGGTGGGCCGGACTCACCGCGATAGCTGAATCGTCACAAACGGGGAACTGCACTGCGTTCCACCAAAATCGCGCCAGACTGCAGAGGACTTTGGGAATATGCGAGATCGAAACAGTGCTTGTGCCGTCGGTTCGCGGTCGATGCGACACGCCCACTTCAACAATTTTGTACCTAGCCTGTTTTGCACGCGTTAGGATTTCGGAATTGACCAGGAACCCGCTGCCCGAAATTTCGAGCTTCTGAACCACTTCGCGATGAAACATTTTCAGCGCACAATCGACGTCTCGCACTTCGGTACGCAATAGGATCCGTACCATCTGGTTGTAGACGCGTGAATACAGACACCTCAGCGGCGTGTCTTTGCGATCGATTCGGTACCCACACACGATGTCGTAGCGATCGGCAAGCAGCACAAAACGATCCAACTCCGTCAGATCAAATTGACAATCGGCATCCGTAAAGACCACCAAGTCTTTCCTCGCCGCGGCAAAACCACTGCGAATCGAGGCCCCGTAACCTTGGTTCGGATGGTGCTGGAGCAAACGCACGTGAGGGTTCGATTTCGCCGCTTGCTCGACGAGCTCTCCGGTGCCATCGGTGCTGCCATCGTCGACAACAATGATTTCGTAATCGTGGGTCAATTGACGTAAAGCCGAATCGGCTTCGTCAATCGCTCGGCGAATCACTTCACTCTCGTTCCAAGCTGGCAATATGAGCGAGAGCGTGGGGGCGGCCCCCGACCGATCCTTGGCGTACATCCTTGCACTTTCAAATTAGGAGTCATTTGCTGATCCGCGAAGGATAATTGCAAAGCGAAATCCGCAACAACCCCAACTCCTATCTCCTTCGTAGTTAAATATCGAAAACTCTAGTAGTTCAAGAGTTCCGCCCAGGAAATGATAGCAAAGGAAGGTTTTCGCGGGTGGGTTGGGTGAATCCGGTTATCGCGATCGAAGCACGGCGAGTGGGTCGTACTAAATACACCGTAGGGGAGAGTCGATCTGAATAACATGAACGTGTCGGTTGCGTTCCAGCAACCGAATGACTGTGTATCAATCGTCCTGCGACGTGACATGACAACGTCACGCCCGAAAATCGAAGGAAGCCAAGGATGGCAATCCGATTCGAGTGGCAATCAAACCTGTCTGTCCTTGCCGTATTGATCGTCAGCGTCATGCCAGTTGGGTGCAAGTCGCCTCAGCCGTGTTGTGATTCCGATTTGGTTTCTCGCGAGCTGAACTGGCGAACGGGGGGAGGCCCGCAAGGTGTCAAACCGACACATGAAGTCATTCCCGCCAACGTGATCCTCGAAGACGGGCTGAGCGAAGACGAGGCGGTGCAGACGGCGCTTGCCAACAACTCGGCCTTTCAAGCCACTTTGGCTCAGTTAGGGATGGCCCACGGCGATGCAGTCCAAGCAAGTTTGCTGGCAAACCCCTCGCTGCTGGCGTACTTTCCCACCGGTGCCAAGGAAGGGCAGTACACGCTGTATGCTCCGATCGAATCGTACCTGATGCGTCCGATGCGAGTGAAAGTGGCCAACCGAGATTACCGGCGGATTGGCGACCAATTGGTGCAAAATGGTTTGGATCTGGCTCGTGACGTTCGCGTGGCTTATACCGATTTGGCCGTAGCCAACGAACAGGCGGCGCTGGCGCTAGAAGCCTTGGAAATTCGAGAGAGTATTGCTGAATTGACGGACAAGCGGTTCGACGATGGTGACATCAGCGAACTTGAAACGATTGCGGCCCGTGTCGATCAACTCAATGCCACAGCAACGTCGGCTGTCCAGCGGCAAACCGTTGCGATTGCCGAAGCACGATTGGCGACCCTCATCGGGCTCACTTCATTGGACGTCCCGTTGATGCCGCTGCCAATGGACGTGGCTAATGTTCCGATCGTGGATGAAACGAGTTTGATTGCGCAAGCCTTGGCGTGTCGACCTGATTATCAATCGGCAAACTGGACGATTGCAGCGGCATCTCAGCGATCCCGACTCGCGCGGTGGTTGTTTTTGCGAGTCGACGGAGTGCTGGATGTACGCGACGGACCTGGTTACACCCACACCGGCGGTGGATTGCGAGCCGACATTCCTATCTTCAATCGCAATCAAGGCGGAATCATCCGCGCCGATTGGGAAGTCAACGCAGCACAACATGCTCGCGACGCGATTCACGACCAGATCGTTGCGGATGTTCGTACCGCCGCACGACAACTGCAGCAAGCCAACGACAATCTGACGGTTTTAGAACAACAGGTCGCACCGGCTTTGATCGAGGCTTTGGAAATCGCCAGAAAGGGTTTTGCGGGCGGCGGCACCGAGTACCTGTTAGTGCTACAAACGACCACGCAATACCTCGATACCAAAGCCCGAATCTTGGACCAGAAAGCTGCCTACGGGCGTGCCTTGGCGGAGCTTGAGCGTGCGGTGGGGTGCCATTTAGAGGCCGGCGTGGTTGACGTTGCCGAGTTGATCGAAGCCACGTCAATTGAATTTGACGAATCGACACGGTAGTGAGTCCGGCTGAGTGAGACGACTGGAAACAGTGAAATCAGGACGAGCAGGGATGCCGTGCCCCCCGGGGTCGTTGACATCCGTTACATTGATAACGTTCATTCCTCTTTCGGCTTCGACAACGACTTAACTCAACCGATGATGCGAGTTCGGCCCAGGGGTTGTCGACGCGATCGTATTCACCCCAGGAACGCCCATCATGTCGAGTCAATTTCCTGCTTCAAATCAGGGGCCTTATCAAACTCCGGGTCAAGGTGGATTTCAGCCGCCGCCACCTGCTTCGCATCCGCTAAAGATCCCAGCGATCATCTTGATCATCTTGTCGAGTATTTGGTTGTTGTACGGCGTGGTCAATTTCATTTATTCAATGACGACCGGCCTGCCGCCAAATTTGGCCAATCAGGGCAATGTCGCTGCCCAAAAATTTGGTTTCTATGCGGCGATCATTTTGTTGCCGATCATCAATCTTGTCGTCCTATTGGGCAGCATCATGATGCTCAAGCGAAAAGCTTATCCGCTTGCCATGGCGGGGGCGTTTCTGGCGCTGGTTCCGGTTTGCGGCCCCTGTTTCATCTTGGGCATCCCGTTTGGAATCTGGTGTCTGATTCTGCTGTTTCAAGCCGACGTCAAAAATTCGTTTAGCTGAGCAGGTCGAAAATGAATACTGCGCCGTGCCTGTCCAACATTCGCTAGTCGGGATTACGATCGTGTGACACATGTCACCCTGCCGAGGTAGGGTGAAAAACGTTGCACGATCTCGACCCCAGGCGTTGCTGGTAAGGTGCTACTTTTGCAGAGCACCTTGCGTTAGGTCACTTCTGTCAGCAACTCCATGGGAACCGCCATTTCATTTTTGAAGAATCCTTCATTAAGACGCTTGGTCCCTATCACAACCGCATCCAATAACTAAGCTGTTAGTAGCGTGTAGCGGTGAGCGCATCGGAACAAAGTCAGCCGCGTTTTTCCAATGGCAGATTTGCTTCATGTTTCGCTTCGGCTATCCCCACCTTCCCCCAGCGTACGTCGCGACGCTGCTGTTGACTGTAAGCCTGGTGAGTTCAGGTTGCCACCAAGCAGCGGGCGAAAAAAAGGCTGCGACAAAATCCGACGCAGAAAAACCAGCGAAGATTGAAAAGCTGCCTGTCGAAACCGATCTCGCCACGATTACACTGACTGCAGACGCGGATCGTCGATTGGGGATCACGACATCGGCGGTGACCGAACGTGAGATCACTCAGCGTCGGACACTGGGCGGACAAGCCGTCGTGCCATCGGGAAAGAGCATCATTGTCTCGGCCCCTCTGGCTGGCACGGTTTCGGGGGCAGACGGCAAACCGCTTCCCTTCCCCGGCAGTAAAGTCGAACTTGGGCAACCTCTGTTATCGCTGAAACCATTGTTGTCGGCCGAACGTGATGTGCCGACGCCCGCCGAGCAAGTTCAATTGATTAGCGCCCAAGCCAATCTGATGGCGGCACAAACCATTGCCGCAGGGGATGTGGACCGTAGCCAAGCGGAAGTGAACGGGGCGCAAATTGCGTTGGATCGAGCGCAACAATTGTTTGCGGATCGCGCCGGTTCCCGCCGAGCTGTCGACGATGCGGAAGCTCAATTAAATATCGCGACCTCCACGCTCAAAGCCGCGAAAGATCGAAACACACAGCTGATTGATTTGCAAAAGTCGCTCGAATTTAAGTCACCAGAGGCGGCTGCGACTGCGATGTCCGTTACCACTCCGATTTCCGGCTTGGTCAACCGCATCGACGTCAGTGAAGCACAAACCGTGACCGCCGGTGCCGTGCTATTCGAGATCGTGAACCTCGATACGATTTGGATTCGTGTTTCGGTTTACGTCGATCTACTCAGGGATATCCAATCCGAGCAAAACGCTCAACTCGTGTCACTGTCCGGTGACCCGCTACGCGAACCGATCGTTGCCAAACCGATTGCGGCGCCGCCCACGGCCGACGCTCTTTCGTCCTCGGCCGACGTGTATTACGAAGTCGATAACCGACAAATCGGGCTGCGTCCTGGACAACGAATTGGTGTTGAGTTGCCGATGTCGAAGACCCAAACATCGCGGATCGTCCCGGCGGCGTCGCTCATCTATGACATCTATGGAAACGCCTGGGTTTATGTAGAAACGGGCCAGCGGCAATACACGCGTCATCGCGTGGCGGTTCAGTTTGTCGCAGCGGATGAGGCAATTTTGGCCAAAGGGCCTGCGGTTGGTACTCCCGTCGTCGTCGATGGTGCTGCGGAATTGTTCGGTACCGAATTCGGAGCGGGCAAATGAGCATCCAACGACGCAACGCTGGCTCGCTACCGCAACCAAGGTCAGACAACGCATTGAATCCCCAGCAGAGAGTGCAACAGCACGCTGCCGCCCCGCTTTGCTGGGTAATGGGGGCGGCAGTATGAATTGGCTCATTCGAACCTCGCTGCAATTCCGTTTACTAATCATTGTGTTGGCGATTGCATTGATCGTCGTCGGCGTCCGCACATCCGACTCGGTGCCGCTGGACGTGTTTCCCGAATTCGCACCTCCGCTGGTCGAAATTCAAACCGAAGCTCCCGGGATTGCCACCGAGGATGTCGAGAGCCTAATCACCGTCCCGATCGAAAACTCGGTTAACGGCATCCCGTTTGTGCAAACCGTCCGCTCCAAATCAGTGTTGGGTCTATCGAGCGTCCGGCTGATCTTCGAGTCAGGGACCGACCTATTGATTGCCCGTCAATTGGTTCAAGAGCGACTCGCTCTGGTTTCACAGCAACTGCCAATGGTGGCCAAGCCGCCGGTCATCTTGCCGCCACTCTCGTCGCTTAGCCGCTGCTTGAAGATCGGGTTGTGGTCCGATACGCAGTCGCAAATGGATATGACCGTGCTGACGCGATGGACCATCCGGCCACGGTTGATGTCGATCGCCGGGGTGGCAAACATCGCGGTGTGGGGCGAGAAAGAACCGCAATTGCAAGTCATTGTCGAACCGGACCGACTGCGGGCCAGCGGAATCACACTTGATGCCGTGTTACAGACGGTTCGCGATGCCACCGCAGTGGGCGCCGGCGGTTTCGTCGACACCGCTAACCAACGACTGGCGCTGCGTCACGTTCCGGCCGTCTATACACCCGAGCAACTCGGTGAAATCGTGATCGGATTTCGTACCGCGACATCGCCCGCTGCCCCCGCAACGACTTCTCCCACGCCGACTCGGGTTACGGCGTTGCCGACGACCCCACTGCGGATCAAGGATGTTGCCGAAGTAAGTTATGACTACGCGCCTCCGATCGGCAACGCGATCATCAACAGCCGCGCAGGCTTGTTATTGATTGTCGAAAAGCAGCCTTGGGCCAACACGCTGGACGTGACCAAGAACGTCGAAAAAGCGATGGCAGAGCTAAAACCTGCGATGGGCAAAGTGGAATACGACACGACGATCTTTCGCCCGGCGACGTTTATTGAACGAGCATTGGCTAACCTCGGCCATTCGATGCTGGTCGGATGTGTGCTGGTCGTCATCGTGCTGTTGTTGTTTCTATTTGACTGGCGATGCGCGATCATCAGTGCCACGGCGATCCCGCTGTCGCTGCTAGCCGCCGTGATGGTGCTGTATTGGCGTGGCGGCACCGTCAATACGATGGTGCTGGCTGGATTGGTGATCGCGTTAGGCGAAGTCGTTGACGATGCGATCATCGACGTTGAGAACATCATGCGTCGATTGCGACTGAACGCGTTGCTGGATAAACCTCGCTCGACCTTTGAAGTGGTCTTCGACGCTTCGATGGAAGTCCGCAGCGCGGTCGTGTACGCAACCGTGATCGTTGTTTTGGCGTTTCTTCCCGTTTTCTTTTTAACGGGACTGGCGGGAGCGTTTTTCCGCCCGCTCGCCGCTGCCTATATCCTCGCGATCTTGGCATCGTTGTTGGTTGCACTCACAGTCACGCCAGCAATGTCGCTGATCTTGCTGCCTAAATCGGCTCAGCGGCGCTCGGTCGACGGTCCGCTGGTTCGATTGTTCAAATCGCTGTACCGCACAACTTTGGGGATCACGGTTCGCTTGAAGTGGGGGACGCTCGCGGTTGCCGCGTTAATCTTCCTTGCCCTTGTTTCGATCATCCCGGGACTGGGTGAGCAATTGATGCCGAAGTTTCGCGAGACCGATTTCCTGATGCACTGGGTCGAAAAACCTGGCATCGGGATCGATGCGATGGATCGGATTACATTGCGAGCGAGCGAAGAGTTGATGGGCGTTGACGGAGTTCGCAATTTTGGATCTCACATTGGCCGAGCCACGGTGGCCGATGAAGTGGTCGGCCCCAACTTTACTGAACTTTGGATCAGCATTGATGACGACAAAGACTACGACACCACTGTCAACAAGGTGCAAGCGATCGTCGACGGATACCCAGGGCTGTATCGTGACTTGTTGACGTATTTGACCGAAAGGATCAAGGAGGTGCTCACTGGCACCAGTGCTTCGATCGTCGTGCGAGTCTATGGTCCCGATCTGGATCAGTTGCGTTCCACCGCGGCGGAGATCGAAGCACTGATCAAGCCGATCGCGGGAGTCACAACACTGAAGATTGAACCGCAAGTCTTAGTGCCTCAAATCGCCATCGATTTGCGAGTCGACGCCGCTTCGGAATTCGGTCTGACGCCAGGCATGTTAATGCAAAGTGTCAACACGCTGGTCAACGGCACGCAAGTCGGTGAGATGTATCGCGACCAAGCGATCTTTCCAGTCGTGGTTCGCGGCAACGATAATTTGCTTACCGATTGGGCGACACTCGGCAACATGATGATCGACACGCCGTCGGGAGCCCAGATACCATTGAAAAGTCTAGCGAGTGTCACGATTGTCCCCGCCCCCAACGAAATCAAACGCGAAGGAGCCTCGCGGCGATTGGACGTCACATGTAATGTCGAGGGGCGTGACTTGGCATCCGTGGCAACCGACATCGAAGCAGCGGTGCGAGAAGGGGTGTCGTTCAAAACGGGTTACCACCCTGAATTTTTGGGCGAATACGCCGAAGCCAAAGCATCGCGACAACGCTTGCTGTTGCTTTCGCTCGGTTCGATCTTGGCGATCACCGTGATTTTGTACATCGACTTTGAAAGTTGGCGACTTGTCTTGCTGATCTTGCTCGCGTTACCACTCGCACTCGCCAGCGGATTGTTGGGCGTCGTCATCAGCGGCGGCATCATCTCGCTCGGTTCACTGGTAGGCTTTGTCACTGTTCTGGGAATCGCCGCACGCAATGCGATCATGTTGATCAGTCACTACCGTCACCTAGCTGCGGAGGAACCCGACATCACACACCGCGAACTGATCATGCGAGGCGCCGAAGAACGATTGTCACCAATTTTGATGACAGCGTTGACCACGGGGCTGGCGTTATTGCCGCTGGTCATCACCGGCGAACTGCCAGGCCAAGAGATTGAGCATCCGATGGCGCTGGTGATTTTGACTGGGTTGGTGGGTGCCACGCTCGTCAATTTGCTGGTGTTGCCAGTGATGTACGGATTGTTTGCCCCGCGGCCGCGTACAGTGACGATTGACGCATAGAGGTTGGACGCGAGTCCGCGCTGTTCAATCGTATGAAGTTGTAGTGTTTTTTCGGTCTCGCAAACTTTTTCACCGCACCACTAACAAAATCGTCCACGCCTTTCTCAATCCGCTTCCTGTTTCAGTTTGCGGTAGATCGTTTTACGGTCCAGCCCCAGGATCCGAGCCGCCTGAGTCTGGTTGCCTCCGACGGCGTCCATGACATGGTTGATGTACCGCCGCTGAATCTCTTCCATCGAAACCAATTCCGCAGGATCAAAACCACCAAAAATCAAAGTGCCGCCTTTGAAATTCCGGATCTTCTCGGGCAGATCTTCGACGGTCACTTTATCGTAACGCGTCAACGCGATCGCTCGCTCCATCACGTTTCGCAGTTCACGCACGTTGCCAGGCCACGAATAGCTGAGCAATTTTTCGGCGACCCCCTCGGCCAACCCATCGACCGGTTTGTTCTCGCTGTTGGCGAATCGCTGGCGAAAATGCTCGGCCAATCGCAGGATGTCGGCACCGCGCGAACGCAGTGGTGGCAATTCGATTCCAATCACATTGATTCGGTAAAACAGATCTTCGCGAAAACGTCCTTCATCCACCGCCGTTTCCAGGTCCCGATTTGTTGCGGTCAACACCCGCACGTCAAACGACATCTCTTTGTCGCTTCCAACCGGTCGCACTTTGCGTTCTTCCAGTGCTCGCAATAGTTTGACCTGCATGGTCATTGGCATCTCGCCCATCTCGTCAAGCAGCAACGTCCCGCCATCAGCTTCCAAAAATAATCCGCGTCGTTCGCCGCGAGCATCCGTAAACGCTCCCTTGACATGCCCGAACAACTCACTTTCCAGCAACGTTTCGGTCAGTGCCGCGCAATTCACCGCGACAAACGGCTTGTTCGATCGGCGACTATTCGCGTGGATCGATCGGGCCACCAATTCTTTACCAGTACCACTCTCGCCCGTGATCAATACCGCCGCATCGGAACTGGCGACCTGATGCAAATGATCGTACAACGATTGCATCGCGGGGCTTTGCCCAAGCACTTCGCCAAACGAAGTCGCCTGGTTTTGCGAGGACTCGAGTAAACGAACTTGTTCCGATAACCGTCGATGTTCGATTGCGCGTTTGATCGAAAGTGACAACAAGTCCATTTCGATCGGTTTGGTGATAAAGTCGTAAGCTCCGCTGCGCATTGCCGCGATCGCTGTTTCGAGCGTTCCAAACGCGGTCATCACGATCACGGGGATGTCCGGACGAAGCTGAGTCAGTTGTTCGCACAACTGCAGACCTGTGGTTCCAGGCATGCGAACATCCGTCAATACCACGTCGTAATCACGTTGATGAATCGCCTCGATCGCTTCGCCTGCCGATGTAAACCAATCACTCTGTATCCCACGAAGACGCAGATCGGTTTGAATCAGCTCGCACATATTACGCTCGTCATCCACGATCAGGACGCGAGTCGAATCGCTGGGATTTGTCATCATTCCATACTTAGTTTGAGTAACTAAACGTCATGTTCACCAAGCCTCGTAGTGGATCTTGCCAAAGATCGTTCATTCGGGATTTTTAACGGCGTGTCGATATAGAACCTATCCTAAAACCGATATGGAGCGATCATTGCCGATCCCGTCGTAGCGAAATTCGTCAAGAATTCCGGCCCTGAAAGTGTGTGGTCGAAAGTCTCGACGACTTCCGCTACCGGTTCGTGTGACGCGGAAAACACACGCGAAACGTGGTTCCTTGGCCTTGTTTGCTGTCCACCGTGATGTCGCCACCATGTTCACGCACGATACCATAGGCAATCGACAACCCAAGCCCCGTCCCTTCGCCAACGTCTTTGGTCGTATAAAAAGGCTCGAACACTTGGTTCAAATTTTCGGCTCGAATGCCCACGCCGGTGTCTCGCACATCGACCCACACGCGGTCGGTATCCTCGTCGCTGCCGAGTGACACAGTCACCGTACCGCCGTTCGGCATCGCAGCGATCGCGTTACTGATCAAATTTGTCAACACTTGTTGGACTTGCGCCGCATCTCCATCGATTTCCATCAGCGTGTCGGTCGACTCGAACACCAACTCGGCTTCCGATTTGCGGACCAAGGGACGCATCAGATCGCAAGTCCGCGAGACAATCTCACGCAGTTCGATCACGCCATGTGGCGACGGGGTTTGTCGAGCAAAATCGAGCAATTGGCGGATGATCGTGGTCATCCGTTCCGATTCGCTCTTGATCGTCTGCGCACTTGATACCACTTCCTCGGGCGACAACTTACCGCTGGCGATTAATCCCGCACGTCCCGACACCACATTTAGAGGTGTCCCCAGTTCATGTGCCACCCCGGCCGCAAGCGTGCCAATCGTCCCCAATCGGTCCGTATGCCGGATGGTATCCCGCTGCGCACTTAGCCGGTGACTCATCTGGCTAATCGCGGCAGCAAGTCGTCCCAGTTCATCGTGGCATGTCAGTGCTGGCGGTTGATCAAGTTTGCCTTCGCCAATCTGGTTGACCTGTTCAATCAGTTTATCCAGTGGTTTGCCGACCAACTGAACGCCGCCCCAATAAATCACCAGCGCCGACAATCCAGCAACCCCCAGTAACGACAGCAGCGACGCATACACGGAATCGCGAACAAAGGAATCCTGTTCTGAAATTGGCTGAGACACCTCGACGGTGCCCATTTTCTTGCCATCGACGTTTAGCGGAACGTACGAATAAGCGGTGCGAGTTCCATTGGCGTCGGTGACCGAAACACTGGACATCGATCTCGCAACCGTTTGCTGCTCGGCTGACGGAACCTCTTGCCCATCGATCCACCGCATCCGTGGTCCGCCCCGTTGTTCCATCGTCACTTCAACCGCTTGCCGAAACGTAACGCGTGAATTGCTGCCCGCGACCGAGTCGATTGCGGACTGCATTGTTTCGACCAACTCGTGGGCGTGAGCTTCACGCTGCTGCCGCTGCCATGCGTGTTGACGCTGAACCGTTTGCCAGGCGAACAACGAAACAACCGCAAAAACTCCTACCAAAAAGATCAGGATCAATTTCGCTGCAAGTTTCATAAAAAATGCTTCCCAAAGACAAACGCGACCAACGTCGATTGTAAGTCAGACGTTGGCCGCAGTCAGTAGCCGTAGCATAGGCTTCTAGCCTGTGATATTCCGCTGATCCTTAATTCCGAACCACCACAAATCGCGAACCCTGCTCGCTTCGAACCAACAACAGCACCGAGCCGTCGGTGTCTTCGGCAACGCGTTTCTCGAACTCATTAGCGTTTGCGACATCGTGACGATTCACTTGGACAATCACCATTCCAGGTTCCAATCCCGAATCTGCCGCGGCACTGCCTTCCTGGACCCGAGTGACAACGACACCTTTTTGCGAATCCATTCCTAATTGCTCAGCCACATCGGCAGACAACTCGCTGATCTCCAGCCCAAGCGACTGCATCTTCACACCGTCGCTCTTTTCGGCCGACTTCGTGCTCGCCCCGAACTGATTGGGGGCAACTTCGGCTTCGTACGACAATTCGATCGACTTGCCATCACGCACCACGTCCACGGTCAATGTTTCGCCGATCGGAGATCGTTCGACCGCCAACTGCAATTGCTGAGGCGTGGTGACATGGATCCCATCAAAGTTGACAATCACGTCGCCGGTTTTCAGTCCCGACTTCGCCGCAGGTGTTTTCGGGAACACATTTGTCACGACCACACCGCTTTTCGGAGCCACGCCAAGCTGGGTGCTCAATTCGTAATTCACCGGCTGGATGCTGACCCCCAAATAAGACCGTTTGACTTGTCCATGGCTGACCAATTGATCGCTGACCCAGTGGGCGAGGTTCGATGGGACGGCAAATCCGACGCCATTGTTGCCGCCTCCGCGAGAGGAAATCGCTGTATTAATCCCGATCACTTCACCACGCAGATTCACCAGCGGTCCACCACTGTTTCCTGGGTTGATCGCGGCGTCAGTTTGAATGAAGTTTTCACGATCGGTGATCCCGATGCCCCGATTCTTGGCACTTACGATCCCGGCGGTGACGGTGCTTTCCAGTCCAAAGGGTTGGCCAAGTGCGACAACCCAATCGCCTACCTCCATCGCCTCGCTGTCACCAATCTTGGCAGCCACCAAGCTCGAGTCTCCTTCGAATTTCACCACCGCGATATCGGTTTGCGGATCGGTCAACACCTCCGTCGCAACAAACTCACGACCGTCTTGCGTTTTGATGATCACCGTCCCGCCACCTTCGACGACATGGTTATTCGTCAATACAATCCCGGCTGAGTCAATGATCACGCCCGAGCCAATGCCGCCTTGCGATCGAGGCGATTGCCGCGGCGTCATCGGACCAGGGGTTTGTCCTCCGCGTTGGCCGAACTCTTGATTTCGAAACATGTCTTCAAACGGAGTTCCCTTGAAGGGATTCTCTTGACCAAGCGATTGTCCACGATCGGGCACAGGCTGTTTGGCCGATTGCCATGACGTGTCGGGACGATTTTCGATGGCGACGACCGAGGGCAGAACGTGAGTCGCGACATCACGAAACGCATCGCTCAACGCATTCGCGACGCCGATCGATTCACTTCGTAGCACCGGGGCGGTGGCAACCGACGTTTCGGTTTTGACGTGCGTCGCCGGTGCAGCGGCGATCAACGCCCCCGTCGCAGCCACGGTCAGCGGAGCGGCCAATAATGCAGCACGCAATTTGGAACGTTTTGAAAGAGGACGATTCATAATGTAATCCTTTAGCGAAGGGTGAGATCAATCTTGAGTGATGTCGCGAGCCCCCGCATCATTGCGGAAAGAGTCAGGCAGCTCGAAACGGCCGAGGTTCGTTCACAAACGACAACCCGCTGGCGATCCCAATAAAAGCACGTGCCATGCCGTCAGCGAAAACAGCCGCATTTAATCGCAACTACTGCGTAAAACACGTGATTTTAAACGGACTTAGCAAATGTCCTCGTGATAGATTCAAGGGACACAAGTCCGCAGCGGGGCAGAATGCCCCAAAGAAAATTTATCCGTAGCGAAAGTTGCAGAGACTTTCGGGCGGCATTGGCGGGTCCGAAACTTTTCGCGAGTTTCGCATGTAGTGAGCCGAACTCACTAGAGTCGAGCCGCCGCTCTGTAGAACTTTCGCAACGCGAGGCCCGCGGCTACCACTGGACTGCTAAATCTTTGGGGTTGCCATCGGATATTGGGGGGTGAGTTTTTCTTCCGGCAGACACTGCAGTCGCCTCTCCACCGACGAAGGTGACTGCTGAAGTTGGTGGAGAGGTGGCAGAAAAATTGCGCAACTAATGTACGAACACAATGAGACTGGCAACTCAGTCAACCGCGACTTCTTGACCGCCCGAGAAACGCGCGGTGATTAGATACATCACCGGGGCCAACACCAAAACCAACACCGTGCTGAGTGTCAATCCAAACGCCAAACTGGTTGCCATCGGCGAGACCACTTGGGCTTCCTTGGAACGTTCCAACAGGATCGGTAACATTCCGGCGACCGTCGTAACGGACGTCAACAACACGGCTCGAAAACGGCGGCGGCCTCCGTCGACGATCGCCTCGCGGATAGGTAACCCCTCTTCGACACGGCGGTTGATAAAGTCGACCAAGACAATCGAATCATTCACCACCACCCCTGCTAACGCAACAATGCCGAAGATGCTGAACAGCGTCAATTCGATGCCCATGACGATATGCCCAAAAATGGCACCGATAAAGCCAAACGGAATGATCGATAGGATCAAGATGGCTTGCCAACTCGACCCGAACTGGATCGTCAGCAGCAAGAACATCGCGCCGACCACCACGAAAAAACCGATGGTCAAACTGTTGACCGTCTCGGTGGTCTGTTCTTGTTGGCCCGCCCACTCTAATCGCACTCCAGGAAATTCGGCTTCAAATTCGGGCACGAAGTTGGCTCGCAAATCTGCGACCACGTTAAACGCGTTGCCTTGCGTTTCGTCCACGTCAGCCACAACGCCGATCGACCGCATCTGATTGACGCGGCGGATCTCTGAATAACCTCGGGCGACTTCCACATCGGCAACTTCGCTGAGGGGGCGTTCGATTCCATCGCCGTTACGAATCCGGATCCCATTAAAGCTGACCAACGTATTTCGGTCTTCGCGTGGATAACGAACGCGAAGTGGTACTTCATGCCGTCCCCGTTGCAGCCGCATCACCTCTTCGCCGTAATACGATGCACGCACCGTACCGGCAACGTCGGCTAACGAGATTCCCATCGCCTTGGCGTCGTCACGGACCTTCATGCGGTATTCCCACTTGCCTTGCCGCGTGTCTGTTGCGATGTCCGACACGTACGGATATTCGGCAAGTTTGGCTTTACAGCGGGCGATCGCCGCATCCATTTGGTCCATGTTCTCGGCCGTTGCCATCAATCGCATTTCGATGGGCAGCGAAGCGGGGCCACGAGGCGTTGCTCCATACGCAACCGCCTCCGCACCAGGGAAACGTCCCGCGTCTTCACGCCACATGCGGACAATGTCAGCGCTGGACACTGTCCGTTGCCCAATGTCATTCAGCTGCACAAAGATGCCTCCGATATGACTGGCCGGAGCAGCGCCAACCTCATCGCCCGAGGAACCGACGGATCGCTGCACCGCTTGCACAAAACCGTTCGGATCGGTCGTCAAGCCTTCGTCGATCGAACGTTGGTTGATTCGCCAAATCGCCGCCTCTAACCGTTTTGTTGCGGCATCAGTGATCGCGACCGGGGTGCCATCGGGGTAGGTGATTTGGACGGTGATGAATCCGAAATCGATTTTGGGCAGCAGTAGGAATGGGACCATTCCGGATCGAACGACTCCTAACGACAAAATCAACAATCCCGCCGCGGCCGACATCACGACCGCCGGATTTCGTAGCGATACATTCAAAACCGGAGTGTAGATCCGCTCGATGAACCAGTTTAAAAACCGCGTCAGCCCTTGGTTGCTGCGATGTAACAACCACGCGACCGGTCGAAAGGGGAACAGGATCCATGTCAACACATCGAGAAACCGGCTGCGTCGATGAGCCAAATGTGCCGGCAGGATCGTCAAGCTTTCGACCATCGAGATGAACAACATCGCTCCGACGCATAGCGGCAACACCACTGTCAGCCGTTTGATATTGCCTTCGAGGTACATGATCGGAACAAACGCTATCACCGTGGTTAGAATCGCAGTGATCACCGAAGGCATCACTTCGGCAGCCCCGTCGATTGCGGCATCCCGATAACTCTTGCCTTGTTCGCGATGTGCATAAATATTCTCGCCCACCACAATCGCGTCATCGACCACGATCCCCAACGCGATCAAAAACGCGAACATCGATGTCATATTGAGCGTTTGGCCGCTTTGGAACATGTAGATACACGCGCCCAACAATGAAACCGGAATCCCGAGTGCCACCCACCACGCCAATCTCATCTCCAGAAACAGGGCCAACACCAGGAACACGAGCAGCAGTCCCATCCAGCCATTGGACGCCAACAAATTCAAGCGGTTCTTCACACTCGTGCTGCGGTCACGCATGTGCAGCATGCTGTACCCGTCTGGCAGCCGACCTTTTTCATGATCGACATACTGACGCACCTCGTCCGAGACGGCGATCAAATCATCGGCGCTGGTTGATTCGACCGACACCACCACCGCCGGCCGACCATTGACCTCGTTAATTGTCGCATCGACAGCAAATTCGTCACGCACGATTCCCAAATCGCCGACCGTCAGCACCACACCACTGCTCTGGCTGACCAAAGGAATCGATGCGATCTCGTCCCCGATTTCACTCTTGTCGCTGCCGCGAAGCAAGATTTCTTGGGATCGTCCTTTGAGCGTACCGCCTGGCAATTCGACGTTGTTCGCTCGCACAATGCCCGCGACTTCACTCAGCGACAAATTGTATTCGCGGAGCGTGTGCTCGGGGATCTCGATATCGATTTGATAGTCGGGAGCACCCACTAAATCGGCGACCGAGACGCTCGGCAACGCCAACAAGTCGTTGCGAACACGTTCAGCCACTCGCCGCAATTCCAAGGCCGCCTCGGCCACCGCTTCGTCGTTATTGCCATTGCCCGCCCCCGAATTCTTGGGCCCCAACACCGCCACCCGAATTGCCGTGGTGAAGTTGGTGTTCAGACGAACGTCCGGCTTTTCCGCCAATTCAGGAAAGCTCGGGATTTGATCGATCAACGTAGTGACTTCGGTCAACACTCGCTGCGCATCGGCCTGCTTCGTGTCGCTGTCCAATTCCAGCGTGACGCTACCGATCCCCTCGCGAGCCGACGAGGTCATTTCGTCGATGCCATCGACGGTGCGAATCGCCTCTTCGATCTTTTCTAAAATGCCCTGTTCGATTTCATCCGGACTGGCACCGGGATAGACCACCGAGATATTGACGACGTACAGTTCAAAGTCGGGCCAGAACTCGCGTCGCAACTGCGACAGACTCCACGCACCTAGTAGCAGCGTGCCGAGCATGATGACATTCATGGCCTGCCAATTTTTGACCGACCAAGCGATTATCGATTTCATCCAGCTGCCTTTTCTGAATCAAGGGCCGATGCATCGTCGGCAATTCCCGCGGGCGTACGGCCCGCCTGCCTTGGCGTTGTCCCCGAGGTCATGACCGGCATCCCGTCTTTCGGATCGCTAACTGGCGAAATAATCACCGCGACCTGGTCCGCTGTCACTGTCGACGTTGGCATGGTCGACGTTGGCAAGGTCGACATAGCCAGTGCCGAATCGATATCCGCGTCGACAATGACCGCATCATTCATCCGGCTTATCACTTCGACTGGCACCACACGAAGCTTCCCATCGACGTCCAACCAGATGCGATTTCCTGGACGGATCGCCACTTCGTTGACGCGGTAGAGGGTTCGTGTCGGCTGGACGTTCAACGTGACCGAAACAAACATTCCACGCATTAAACGTCTCGGTCCGTCCGCGACGCCATTGCCCGGAAGCGACGAATTGTCGCTACGATCCCCTGCGCTGTCGGTCTCGACAGCGACCACGTTGGCGGGCGAATCGACACGCAACAAACAAGGGTAGGTGCGAGTGTCCAAGTCGATGCCCGCACCATCAATGCGAGCCAACACCGCTTGCCACTGGTAGACGCGTTTTCCCAATCGGTATTGAATCGTTGCACTCACAGGCGGGACTCGGTCGCCATGATTCCCCTGATCGAACTGGTTCGCCATCGCAGCGGAATTCCAGACCCAATACATTTGGTCAACCGTCAAATTCGATCGGACTTCGATTGCGGTAGTGTCTTCGATGGTGACGAAAGAGGTCCCTGCGGCGATAAACGACTGTTCTTCCACTCCGCTTTGCACCACCCGTCCGTCGATAGGAGAAGTCACCGTGGTGCGAGAAAGATCGAGTTTGGCCCGCTCTGACGCCACCTCGGTCAACGCTTGTTTTCTTAAAATCAGAGTTCGCTGTGCGATCAGCTCTCGCTCGCGATTTTGCAACTCGACCAATGCCGATTTCGCAGTCAACTCGGCTCGTTTCGCGACATCGACTTCGGCAACCGAGGCGGCTTGGCGAGCGACCAGTGCATCCGCACGAATCCGTTCGGCGCTGGCGAGTCGGACTTGCTCTTCGGCCAATCTTAGCAGGTGTGCTGTGTTTTCGATTGCGACGTCCGCGGCAGCCAACTCGGCGTCCTCTTGCGTTTTCTGTGCCGCCAATCGCCGCACTTCCAGCTCATATTCGATGGCGTCCAAACGAATCAGTGTCTCCCCTTTTGATACCTCGCGACCGGGGCGCAGATTCTCGGATTGCTCGACCACGCGTCCTGCCACCTCGGTGGCGAGGCGAATTTCTCGTAAGGGGACCACCACGCCGTTGGAGCCGATCGAAAGCGGGCCTTGGTGCCGCTGCAGCGCTTCGGTCGTCACCGCCGTCGCTGCAGGTTTGTTCGGTTTCGAACGCGCCGGGCGTTTACGCTCCCCGAGTAAGGTGTAGCCAAACAAACAGCCCCCCAAAATCATGATCGAAACCACGATATTCAGAACGAGATGCTTGAGGGTCCGCGGGGGACCAGAAGTGGGGCTATTCATGAGGCGAGTCAAAATCGAGTCGGATGCGAGATGTCGCTATATCGTGTGGCGTTATATTTTGCTTCAAAAAATGCGAATCCGCAGCAATGAATTGAAAACAAGATCGAGTAAACCCCTAGGGTCGCAGCAAGTTCCGCCAAAAGCCGATATTGTGGGATAGGCTTCCCAGCCTGTCGTCATCCACGTAGCATAGGCTTCCAGCCTGTGTCCGCCGTCGAAATACATCCAAAACTGTCCCCTGCGTCAGCATCTCCCCTTCGGTATTCTCCCCGGCCGAACTCGCTTCCCCTTGTGTAGTGCGAAAATTCTCGCCACCGAGTGCCAAACTTTTCGTCGCTCCCCCCGAAAATAACTCTATCGACTTCCAGAATTCCCGCTCGGCTGAACCTCAAACGCTCCGAGGTCCGGCGCGGCCCCTGCAAACGGCAGCCCCACATCGACTCCGCGGTCAACCAGTCCAATGCCCGGTCTCAACCGCAGCAGCGTAATCAAAGGCAGTCCACCATCGGATTGCCATGGCCCCGCCAGCTGACGCTCCTCTGGCTCGGCAAAGTCGGTAGCGACAAAGTCATCCTCGCTTACTGACACGTCCATATCGAACGAGTTAAACGCCACATCGCTGGTTTCGAAACTCAGCTGTTTGACCAAAACGCGACTACGCACACTCAAGTTGTTACGCAGCAAGTGATCATAACATGTCGAGGGATCGGATCGGGCAAACGTGATCGCGGCGTCGAGCCGTAACCGCCCGCTTTAAAGCCGTTGCTGTCGGCGATGGCTTTTAAACTCCGGAGAATAGCCGTTCTAAAACGCCCAACAATCTTCAAACCTCACCGACTCAGCCGCCATGATCCAATCAAACCCATCGTCACTAATGAACCACGCTCGACAACCTCGGAATACATTGCCGCGATCCCCTTTCCGCGGGTGACATCCGAAACCATCGACGTTTCCCCCTTTGCCATTTTCGGAAACCGGATCGTAGTTTCGGTAAGCGTCACAGTTCAGGAACAAGTTGACAGAACCGCGGACAGAGTAGATACCGATCGCGTGTCCATCATGCATACTCAATCGCTCGAACACATTGTCGCTGCCGTCGTTGGCGAAACAGATCGATTGCATATGCGTCTTGATCGTGACCTGAACACCAACCACCTCCAATCCCACCCAATGCAACCCCGATCCACTGACGGAAAATGCGTGAACACGCAGGCCGGCAGGTTTGACATTGGAAAAGTCGAAAATGGCCTGCTCGTTTCCGTACGCCTGGTAACGAATCGGCTTCCCCTCAGCACCACTCTTGTTCAAATCGATCACGTGCGCAACGATTCGCTGCTTCCGCGCGATCTGCGACTCGCTGATCAATTAGGTACCGCCGCGAATGAACACGGTATCGCCAGGCTCGACCGCCAACTGGGCTCGTTGGATCGAAGCAAACGGCGAGTCGATGGTGCCGCGGTTTTCATCACTGCCGTCGACCGCAACGAAAAACGTCTCGCCGGCACTAACCACCGTCGCGGCCACCATCGCGCCCTCCCAACCACAGCCGAACAACAGCGAAGATGAAACGGCCGCCGGTTCGGATGCGACAAAAACACGACTGAACGAAGGCGAGCGTCGAGGGGACGGTGGTTGCAGGTTTCATAAGCGACGAAAAAGCGATTGGATTTCCGCTTACGGCGATCACCCTTCGCGACACCGCACGCCAGCCAAAAAGAGACCGCACTAGCGAGGGGATGGCGGCTCCAGGCAAAAATTTTCTCGCTTCCTGACTCGCGCTCTCAAATCAAAGTCCGCTATCAAAATCGTATAAAAATTTTGGCGGAAAATTTTTCAGCGTCGGGAGCTCACCGCGGCTTGGAAAACAGCTGCCATTTCGCATCCGCCACGCGAACCAAAACTGGTTTTTCAGCGTCTTTTACGGGGTCACTGATCAATTAGCGTGCGGCTGTAATAGCAGACGGCTAGCAAGGTCGGCAGTCAAAAAGTAAAGTTATTTTTGCGGGACATTAAAGCTCCGACGCAGAAACACCGATAGGATGCGTATCACCGACTGCAACATCCCGATTGTTCCAGTCAGAGGATCTTGACTAACCCGCAAACATCTCCTAACTTTGCGGCAAATCAAACAAGGCGACGTGGCCAAGTGGCTAAGGCGAAGGATTGCAAATCCTTTATTCGTGGGTTCGAATCCCACCGTCGCCTCTTTTGCTGAAATGCAATTTTCTTTACAGCCGAAACACGCTTTTGCGTGACCTTCCGATGGCGGTTGTGTGGTGAAATCTCGTGGTCGTATTAGAGTCAGTTGACTCGAATACGATGCACCTTAGCAGATCCCCCCTCTCACGCCGCGTCGTGAACAGTCTTTGCCGTCTGATCGACATCACGGTACGATCGCGAGATCGCGGAATGGTTGGCTCCGGGCCGGCAATTGGTTTCCGATGCTCCGATCCCCCTCAATCCGCTGGCGGTTCTCGTCGCATTACGTTCATCCACAGACACCGAGACCGGCTTGTGCCTGCATGGGCGAATTGTTCACACCGCATGTGAGGACAGAAAGATTGGTGCGACAGAAAGATTTTAAAGACGGGCTGCTGGGCAGCTTATCTCGCAGTCGCACCGAACTCGCCTCGCGATGGCATGTTCGCTCTGTGCAACCAGAGGTTGGGCAGGAAAATTAGAGTCCGGGAAACTGGATAGTCTATCGCGAAGTAACCCAAGCAAACCGCATCAGCCTGATCTGCCAGTCGCAACGCGACGGCAGGTGCTATTGTCGACAACTCGATGTCGCGCAACTGAGAGACAGCAAAAGGTTAAAAGATGAAGGGATAGAAAATGAGCACGACACGAGCGTTCAAACCCAACCGCGAATCGCCACGGCAGTCTCATTTTTCTGTCGCACCAATCTTTCTGTCGACTTAATATCACTACGGTCGCCGAACAAGTTCTGTGGAGTGTATCGTCGCGCCGTGCCCATCCACAGACACCGAGACCGGCTTGTGCCAGCGTGGCCAAACTGCACACACCGCATGTGAGGACAGAAAGATTGGTGCGACAGAAAGATTTTAAAGACGGAATGCTGGGCAGCTTATCTCGCAGTCGCACCGAACTCGCCTCGCGATGGCATGTTCGCTCTGTGCAACCAGAGGTTGGGCAGGAAAATTTGAGTCCGGGAAACTGGCTGTTTTTGCTGCTGTCATCGGAGCAATCCGATCCAACCTGTCCAGCCAGTCGCAACGCGACGAAATGTAGTAGCCACGGACGTGAGTCCGTGGAACAACAGGCACCACGGCACGCAAAGTCGCGACGCGACGGCAGGTGTTGCTGTCGCCAACCCCATGCCACGCCGTTGGAATACACCGAAAGGTTAAAAAATGGGAGGTTAGAAAATGGGGAAGAATTGGCCGTTCGGACCCAATTGCGAATCGCCATGGCAGTCTCATTTTTCTGTCGCACCAATCTTTCTGTCGACTTAATACAACGACGGTCGCCGAACGAGACCTGTGGAGTGCCCCGTCTCGCCGTGCCCATCCACGGACACCGAGACCGGCTTGTGCCAGCGTGCCTCATTTGCTCACACCGCATGTGAGGACAGAAAATGGGTGCGACAGAAAGATTTTAAAGACGGGATGCTGGGCAGCTCATCTCGCAGTCGCACCGAACTCGCCTCGCGATGGCATGTTCGCTCCGTGCAACCAGAGGTTGGGCAGGAAAATGGGAAGGCGCAGGAAAATTAGAGTCCGGGAAACGGGATAGCTTTTATTGCGGCCGTCGCAGCTATCCGCCCCAACCTGTCCAGCCAGTCCCAACGCGACAACTGGCTGTAGCCACGGAGGTGAGTCCGTGGATCGATTTACTAATTCCGATTTCCCACTCAGCGGACGACAGGTTGCCGGAGCAAGACAACGACCGACAGGCACAGATGGACGCTGACAAACCTAAGTTGCTCCATGCTCGCAACCGGCTTGGCATTTCGGATGCTGATCTGAGTGATTGAAGCGATTATGCGGCAGTTATTGGCGATCTTTTCGTGATGACCACCAGTAATTTTACTGCCTTGAAAACGTCCGGTATGCTGGTTGCTTCATCGCATTACGACTACCCGTGACACCCTAACAGATCTTAGATTGCGATGAATGACGATTTTGCGAGCATCGATGTCGGCGACACGTTCTTCCACATGGGAAGCAAATACCGCAAGATGGACGATAACCGAGCGATACTGCTGAGCGATCCAGAGATAGCCGGCCTGCAAAAAGGGAAAGCCTATTTCTTTTACCAAGAAGATGAGGCCGAGCGAATCAGCAAACGATCCAGTCCGCAAGTTAGCGCAAATGGTTCGGCATCGACCGAGGACGGACATCTTTGATGATGTAATGACACGCCATCTCCGCACAAGCAAAAGCTGCGTTCGCGATCACACGTCCAAAAGCTCACTGATATCGATTGCAAGTTTTTCTTAGCAACTTTGTTTGTCAAGTGACTGCTGCGTGGCTTCGCGATGATGACTATAGGCTCGGGGCTAGCGGCTCACTAAAGCGGCATGTCACTCACTTTCGTTCAACGCAATGGCAACGATTTCGGCGACGATTCGTTTCAATGGCTTCACCCCTTCTTCTTCGATGGTCTGCGACATCTCGCTAAATTCCTTTGCGTCTTCCCTAACTCCTTCCAAAGCTTGCAGCCCCATCGTCACAACGCCAAGATGTGTTTTCATGTCGTGTTCGAGTTGCCGAAGTTGCTCTCGGCGTTCTTTGTTCATTGATGGTGAAACATCCTTATTTGAAGTCATCGGGCTCTCTCTTTTGTGAAGTTATTGAGCAGGTTCTGGATAGCGGCAGGCTCGGCGGGTTTGACCAAGTGATGATCGAACCCCGCATCCTTCGTTTTGATTTTGTCTTCCTCTTGCCCCCACCCTGTCAGCGCAACCAGCATCATCCCATTGCTCCAAGGTTGCCGGCGAATGTGCCGCGCGGCGTCGTAGCCGTTCATCTTCGGCATCCCAATGTCCATCAGGATCACGTCCGGCATAAACTCTTCGGCGACTTCAATCCCCTCTTTTCCATCATGGGCCTTGCGAACGTCGTTTCCGAGCATCCTAACCACCATGCTTAACATGGTTGCTGCTGCTTTGTTGTCATCGACGACAAGCACTTTCCGCTTGTTGGTTGTCTTTTGAGGTGATCCGTCGGAGTGAGACGGCGCACAGTCCTCACCAGATGGCTCGTGTAAGATCGGCAGACGCACGCTGAAAACGCTTCCTTTGCCAGTCCCCTCACTGTAAACTTCAATCCTCCCAGCGTGCATTTCAACCAACGACTTGACGAGCGAAAGTCCGATGCCTAGTCCTGTATAGCCTTTCTCATGCGGCCGGTCGATCTGCGCGAACATCTCGAAGATGCGCTCGAGCATCGTCGAAGGGATGCCGAGGCCGTTATCCTCAACCGAAATAACAACGTCGCTTCCCTGCTGCTCTGAGGACAATCGAATGCGTCCGCCTTCCGGTGTGTACTTGGTGCTATTGTTAAGCAGATTGGATAACACCTGCGCTAATCGGTTTGGGTCAGCATCCAAGAAGATCGGCTGTTCGGGTATGGCGACTGTCAGTTCGTGATTGAACTCAACGATGAACGGGCGGGATGCTTCGACCGCACTCTGCACCACATCAGCAAGTTTTACGCGACACTTGCGAAGTTCGAGCTTGCCTTTGCTAATGCGTGACACGTCGAGAAGATCGTCAACCAACATTACCAACTGGTTCGTTTGCCGCTCCATCGTGCAGCGAATTTCTTCGATCGTGGCGGGGTCGTCCTTCGCCAACTTCATCACTTCTAGCCCAGTGCGAATTGGAGCTAACGGATTACGAAGTTCATGCGCCAGCGTCGCCAAGAACTCATCCTTGCGGCGGTCGGCTTCGGACAGCCGATCCGCCAACTCTCGCAATCGCTCCCCTTGCTCGCGCAGTCGCTCCTCGGCCCTTAACCGCTGGACGACCATCGTGGTTTGGTTTGCCCCCACACCTAGTAACAGTCGGTCACGTTCGGTCGGATACTCATTGTTTTGAGAGCCGGTAATGAGCACCCCCAAATCACCAGCGATCCCGAACCGAGTAATGGCAAGGTGGAGAATTCCATCTCCAAATGGATCAGGAATCGTTGCAGGCGTGTTTGCCCCCTCGAGACTCAAGATTGACTTGAGCGAAGCTTTCACCGCTTCAACGTTGTCAGGATCAGAACCAATTCGTGTGCGGACAACTTCAATTACTTCCTCGCCCACCAGCCCTCGTAACCGGATGTAAACAAAGTCCACCAACAACGTGTCAAACAGCACCTCGGCTAAGCTTCGGGCGATCCCCTCGGGGTTTTGGCCATTCCAAATGGCTGGCAGCGTCGAAAGGGCGACTAAATCCCTCATCGTCCGTGCTAAGCGGCGATTCTCCCCTTCTGGGTCGTTCCCGGTGACGTGCATTCCTCCAAACTACTCCAGTCTTACAAAGCCTGCTCATTACCCAGCGGCATTTTAATTCTTGTCGGACTTCCGCTCGGCCAGTTCCTTGAGCATCTCGTTGGGTGGGACGTAGAACGGGTTCTCTTGCAGGATGCCACCGATGATCACCATTGGATGCGTCCTCATAATGTCCATCACGATGCTGGCGTTAAAGCGTGAGAGGTCGTAAGTGCAGACGATGGGATCGTGGTATTCCGGCAGGGCGTGATTCAGTCGGGTTTCGTACTCCACAATGTCGTGAACGCCGGGCAAATCCTCCAGCGCCCACTCCATATTTGCGAAGCCTCGTGTCAGTGGACCGGGGGATCTCTTGGCTGGGCTGAAGATGTCCACAAGGGTCTCGATCATTTGCTTTTGATCGAATCTGCCGTTCTTGACGTGCGCCTGATCCCAAGAACGAACCTCCAGTTGTCCCTTGGACTCGGCGTTGGCCACGTCGATGCCCTCCTGCTCCAGCCGACGCAGGTGTTCGAGACGCCGGCTGGGGTCTACGATGTGAAAAGCCCGGTCGCCCCTTTCGAACCCCTCCTTGAAATACGGCATTAGCACCCGATACTGCTCTTCCTTCGTGTGGAAAAATGCACAAACATGGTAGGAACGATTTAGCACAGATCCCGCTAGATTCACTGGTTCCATCGTCGCTGCCATCATTTTCTCCTTCGCTGTTAAACGAAAATCGCCACCGGCCTTTGGAATTCGGCGAACTTCCTCAACACCGAATGCATTTTGGCACACTATGACCTTCAATTCTAGCGTTTTTCGAAAGCGGAAATAGGGCTGACAAGATTCTAGGATCGGAGCATCTGTTTGCTGTCCATTCATCATCCGCATCGCATGTGCTCCGGCGACACATCACGGCGGACGCTCCATCCTTTAACTCCATCGTATCCAGCGATGATTGCTGCAACGACGATGCAATCCCGCTCAGCGACAAACGTCAAATCATCGTCCTGCATTCTTCTTCGGGCCAGAACATCGTTAGGATCGTTCCTGTGATGCGATGATGGTTGATGTTAGTCCCGGCCGCGAATCCGTGAAAAAATCAACGCGACAACAGCTAACAGACCTAGGCTTGAACGTGAGGAATCACGACGTCGCACCCGACTCGCCCCGCGCCGGCATGCTCGCTCCATGCACCCCGAGTTTGGGCAGGAAGATGGAGTGGGGAGGCAGGAAAAATAGTGACCGCGAAAATGGATAGTCTGTACTGCGATCAATCAAGCTAACCGCATCAGCCAGTCCCGCAAGCCGCAACGCGGCGACATGCGGTAACCACGGACGTGAGTCCGTGGAACAACACGCACCTCGAAATGCAGAGTCGCAACGCGACGGCAATTGCTGCTGTCGACAACTCGATGCCGTGCAACTGAGAGACAGCCAAAGGTTAAAAGATGAAGGGATAGAAAATGAGCACGACACGAGCGTTCAAATCCAACCGCGAATCGCCACGGCTGTCTCATTTTTCTGTCGCACCAATTTTTCTGTCGACCTAATATCACGACGGTCGCCGAACGAGACCTGTGGAGTGTCTCGTCGCACCACGCCCATCCACAGACACCGAGACCGACTTGTTCCTGCGTGGCCAAACTGCACACACCGCAAGCGAGGACAGAAAAATTGGTGCGACAGAAAAATTTTAATTGCAGGGAACTGCAAGCCCCAACGCGACGACAGGTGTTGCCTTCACCAACCCAATGCCAGGCAGCTGGGGTAAGGCCAAAGGTTAAAAGATGGGAGGTTAGAAAATGGGGAACCACTGACCGATCAAACCTAATCGCGAATCGCCACGGCAGTCTCATATTTCTGTCGCACCAATTTTTCTGTCGACTTACTACCAAGACGGTCGCCGCCCAACCTGGGTTGACACACCCCATATCGTCAGCACCACTGACAATCATGATAAGTGAGCAATTGTCAGAAACGCTGCGAGCATCGATCGGTTTTGTCATCAGCAAACTAACGCAGCGGATTGCTGCGACGGCTGATGAGAAATTGTCCGTGTTGAATCTACAAACCAAACACGTCAGTGTCATGACGTTGGTCGCCGAGTACGGCCCGAAGACTCAGAAGGAGCTTGAAGATTCGCTTGAAAGCGAAGGGTGGGTATCGCGCGAGCAACATTCGCCGGACCGCCGGGCCTTTCATATTTCATATTGTTGGAAGCGGGCTTCACGGTGAAAGAACAGTATGGAGGCATTGCCGCATGGAGCGCTATGCAGTTTCCCGTGAGCGAACGAAGCGGCGTTCAAGGCATGAGGTGTGATTGCTAGCCGCGGCAGGCAATGCGATGAAGCATTTCGAGTTGGTTGGTGTCAAAAGGTGTGACTCCAATAATAGGCCCGCCCGGTCGCTTTGTCATACGCAATGTGTTCTCCGTGGTCACCGTCAGACGGGTCGTACCACTCAAACAGATAACCATCTTCCACGACCAGCGATCCTCGATCATCCGCGTCCCCTGGGTAGCCCGCATACCGGTAGACGATGAAGTGCGTTTTGACGGCTTGCTGAACATTGGGCTGTTGGCGTGCCCACTTCAAGAATTCAGTTTCGGAAGTGGTGAATTCAAAGTACGAATTCGGATTCCTGATTCCCGGATTAATCGCGAAGTGAATCGCGGATGCGTCGCTGGGGAGCGTACGGAGAGTGAAATCATCCGCTGGAACGTCGGATCGCACGCCGCCACCGCACCCAGCAACAACCGCGAGCAGAATCAACAGACAAAGATGGTGGCTTCGATTCATCACACTAAGCTCACATTGCCAGAACGCTGCAGATCAGAAGCCACCGGAATCGGATCGTCTTTCGAAACAGGTAGCGTCGGCAACCCCACGTTCTTCATTTCGCTATTTGCCGTTTGCTGGCAACTTGCGCAGGACGATTGCGTGAAAGAAGGTGAGTAAATCGTCTTGATCAAACCGCCCCGTGATCTGCACCTCCTTAGAGATTGCTGATTGAATCACTGGAGCACTAACGACCTTGCCGCCGAGCAAAATTGCGAGTTTCTTACCCCGATTTTGCGAGGTCGTTGTTATCATTGCCTCCGCACCATCTTGGCTCAGCGTAAGCCCGACTGACGGATCGCCATTCCGGTCTTTGTAGAAGGACACCTTTTCGATGTCGCCGCCGTTCAGCGCAACCTCGTTGGAAACAAAAATCGGTTTGTCGCTACCACGAACTTCCATCTCCTGCCACCCTGCCGTATCGTTGTCGTCGGCGAGTCGAAACTCAAGCAGCGACGCTGGTTCTTGAGCACGAAGTTGTTCGCTCGGACAGACGAGCAAACAGGCAAGAACAGCAAGTAGGACCTGAGGTTTCAACATGATAGTCTCTCAAAAAAGTCGATAGGCGAATAACGATGCCCGTCCTCAAGCCGGGATGGTCAGCGATTCAATCTCAAAACGCCGTGTGTAAGTCGTTTTGGCGTCGCTGAAGCCGCCAAGACTTTCGTTTCATGAGGCGTGCTTTCCGAAACTTTTGACGCGTTCCGCTACGAAATGCTTCGCAGCGTTCACCCAATCGGCCAACGGAATTTCGATCGATAAATCTTACCTGCTTAGGATACGCTTTGGGTTCCCAGTTAGCCACCGATTTGCCTGACGTGGTGTCACAATACTTGAACATTCGCGCCCATTCGCCGACGACAGATCGCATCCAGAAATTTACCTGGGAAACCTAGCGTCCTGGCTCGGCGGTCAATCCCGAGAAAGAGATTGGCTAGGAAGATGGTGCGTTCCGCATTTTCGGCTTTTCATTTCTCTGTCGCCCCAATACCAGGACGGTCGCCGAACGAGACCATTTTCGTATCATGCGTTTCCGCAGACAGCGAACCGGACTTTCGCCAGCGTGGTCAAATCGCTCATACCGCAAATGACGACAGAAAAATTGGTGCGACAGAAAAATTTTAAAAAACGGGATGCCGGGCAGCTTATCTCGCAGTCGCACCGAACTCGCGTTGCAATGACTGGTTCGCTCCCTGCAACCAGAGGTTGGGCAGGAAGATGGAAAGGGGCAGGAAAATTTGAGTCTGGGAAAGTTGATAGTCTGTACTGCAGTCACCAGAGTTAAACGCTCCAAGCAGTCCTACCAGTCGCAACGCGACGACAGGCTGTAGCCACGGACGTGAGTCCGTGGACCGACACGCGCCTCGCCACACAGAGTCGCAACGCGACGGCAGGTGCTGCTGTCGCCAACCCAGTGCAGTATCGTTGGGATGCATCGAAAGGTTAAAAAATGGGAGGTTAGAAATTGGGTAAGAACTGAGCGTTCAAACCCGAACGCGAATCACCATGGCAGTCTTATTTTTCTGTCGCACCAATTTTTCTGTCCACTCAATACCACGATGGACGCCGAACGGGACCATTGTCGTGTACCGTCGTATCGTGCGTTTCCGCAGACTTCGAGACGAGCTTGCGCCTGCGTCGCAAAAAATCGCTCACACCGTAAGTGAGGACAGAAAGATGGGTACAACAGAAACATTTTAAGGGCAGAGAAACAAAATCGTCTGTCGCGCAGTCACACCAAACTCTCGATGCGATGGTAGGTTCACTCTGTGCAACCAGAGGTTCGGCAGGAAGATGGGAAGGGGCAGGAAAATTTGAGTCTGGGAAAGTTGATGGTCTGTACCGCAGTCATCAGAGTTAAACGCTCCAAGCAGTCCTACCAGTCGAAACGCGACGACAGGCTGTAGCCACGGACGTGAGTCCGTGGACCGACATGCACCTCGCCACACAGAGTCGCATCGCGACGGCAGGTGCTGCTGTCGCCAACCCAGTGCAGCATCGTTGGAATGCATCGAAAGGTTAAAAAATGGGAGGTTAGAAAATGGGGAAGAACTGAGCGTTCAAACCCAACCGCAAATCGCCATGGCAGGCTCATTTTTCTGTCGCACCAATCTTTCTGTCGACTTAATACCGCGACGGACGCCGAACGGGACCATTGTCGTGTACCGTCGTATCGTGCGTTTCCGCAGACTTCGAGACGAGCTTGTGCCCCCGGTCGCAAAAATTGCGGACCATGCAAGTGAGGACAGAAAGATGGGTACGACAGAAACATTTTAAGGGCAGAGAAACTGAATCGTCTGTCGCGTAGTCACACCAAACTCTCGATGCGATGGTAGGTTCACTCCCTGCAACCGGGGGTTGGGCAGGAAGATTTGAGTCCGGGAAACTGGACCGTTTTTACTGAGGTCATCGGAGCAATCCGATCCGACCTGTCCAGCCAGTCGCAACGCGACGAAATGTAGTAGCCACGGACGTGAGTCCGTGGACCGACACGCACCTCGCCGCGAAGAGTCGCAACGCGACGGCAGGTGCTGCTGCGATGGTCCGATTGCCCCGCTGGGAACATTTGCGTCTTGTCTCGGTAGGTAACGGAGTTGATGTTTCAGCTTGGCAGCAATCAATTCACATTCCAGCAACGTTCGTCGATAAGCTGAGACCACTGAAGCCAACATTGGTAGAGACCAACATTGGTGGATGGCACCTATGCTCCTATTTCCCACTGCTCAGAAAGTGTAGCAACAATCGGTGCGCCCTTTGTCACAATAATGGTGTGTTCGAATTGCGCGGAAAGGTTCGCGGGATGACCGACGAGAGTCCATCCATCTTCCGCTTCGGTCACATGAGTGCTTATCGTGGAAAGAAAGGGCTCGATCGCGACGACTTGGCCGAGTTGTAGTCGGCGGGTATCGAACCGATCATAGGTGCTGACGATACCCTCAGGCTCTTCGTGTAGACTTCGCCCAATTCCATGGCCGGCAAGATTCTTGATTACCTTGAACCCATGTGTCGCCGCCGTGCGCTCGATGGCTTTTCCAATTCGGTTAATTGGAGCCCCCGCTCGGGCTTCGGCTAGCGCGGATCTCAAGGCCAACTGCGTAGCATGACACAATCTCGCCTTGACTCTTGCCACAGGCGGAACCACGATCGTGCCACCTGTATCCGCAAAATAGCCGCCAAGCTCGGCGGAAACATCGACATTCACAATGTCCCCCGCCTCGATAATTCGGTGACCAGGAATACCATGCGCAGCCTCTTCATTGACGCTGATACAGGTCGCGCCTGGGAAGTTGTAAGTGACTCGGGGTGCTGATTTAGCTCCAGAGCGATCCAACAACGCTTCTCCCAGCCGATCCAGTTCAGCGGTCGTCATTCCCGGTTCGACTGCGCTCAGCATGGCGTCGCGCACCGAAGCGACAACTCGTCCGGCATTCAGAACCCCGTCAACGTCACGCTGGCTTTCTACGGTCATGTCTTTACCTTCACTCGATTCATTGACGGTTAGCGGAACGGGCCATTCTTGTTTGACGGCGAGTATAGCGAGTCCTACCCAAGTCCGCTAAACCAGCATGCCATCGATCTGGAAAATTTCCTTTGATCGCCTTGTCAAGTTCGAGAGGCAGTTGCTCGATGGGTTTAGTCTCACGAGATGATGAGTCTGCCGATCGCGGAGCGTCGGGAGAGGTAACCAATGCTGAAATCTCCAGCAGCGACAATTCGCCTCAATGAGTGTTGCTTCGATCAAATGGAGAGATATGTATACAGCAGTTTGGTATGCAAGCAGATGCAATTGGCGATAATCGCCGCCGCGACTCCATTGCCGCTTAATGATCAACTGCCGTCGCCGAAGACGTCAACAAGGCGGTTGCATCACGAACGTTTGACGCCCAATAGGTAATCCACAATCTCCGTAAAGAAAATAAACGGAGCCATTAGGACCAAGATGATTATCGCGACTCCCAGATGATCCCACGTCCGCCAGACCCAATAGATCAGAAGACCACAATACGTTGTCGTTTTGAATAGAAACCGCAACGAAAACTGCGTCTTTCGTAGCGCCGGCTCTTTCTCGATATTATTGTTATCAGGCATTTCGGTCGCCTTTCAGTTTGAGTCCATCCGTAAAGCATTAATCAATTCCATGGACTGGCGTGCAGATTATCCACTGACATCGCCTAACGATTCTACAGTCTGCAAGTCGCAACGCCACGGCAGTTGTTGCTGTCTGCAACTCGATGCCACGCCGCTGGGATAAAAAGAATGGTTAGAAAATGGGTAAGAACTGGCCATTCAACCCACTTGCGAATCGCCGTGGCACACTCATTTTTCTGTCGCACCAATTTTTCTGTCGACTTCATACCACGATGGTCACCGATCGGGACCTGTGGCATGTCCTCTCACGCCGTCTCCATCCACCGACTACGAGATCGACTTGTTCCACGGTGTCCAAATCACTCACACCGCATGTGAGGACAGAAAAATTGATGCGACAGAAAGATTTCTAGGACAGGATGCTGGACAGCTTATCTCTAAACCGCACCGAACTCGTAGCGCGATGGCAGGTTCGCTCTATGCAACCAGAGGTTGGACAGGAAGATCGGGAGGGGCAGGAAAATTTGAGACCGGGCGACTTGGTAGCCACGTTTGCGGTCACCCCGGTTGACCAAATCATCCAGTCCTACCAGTCGCAACGCGATGGTAGACTGTAGCCACGAAACGTGAGTCCGTGGATCGATACACGCATCGCCACACAAAGTCGCAACGCGATGACGGATGTAGTTGTCTGCAACCCGATGCCACGTAACTGGAACGTAGTGAAAGGTTAGAAGATGGGAGGTTAGAAAATGGGGAAGCACTGACCGATCAAATCCAATTGCGAATCGCCTTGGCAGTCTCATATTTCTAGGACAGGATGCTGGACAGCTTATCTCTAAACCGCACCTAACTCGGAGCGCGATGACTGGTTCGCTCCGTGCAACCAGAGGTTGGGCAGGAAGATGGGGAGGGGCAGGAAAATTTGAGACCGGGCGACTTGGTAGCCACGTTTGCGGTCACCCCGGTTGACCAAATCATCAAGTCCTACCAGTCGCAACGCGATGGTAGACTGTAGCCACGAAACGTGAGTCCGTGGATCGACACACGCCTCGTCACACAAAGTCGCAACGCGATGGCAGATGTAGTTGTCTGCAACCCGATGCCACGTAACTGGAACGCAGTGAAAGGTTAGAAGATGGGAAGGTTAGAAAATGGGGAAGCACTGGCCGATCAAATCCAATCGCGAATCGCCGTGGCACACTCATTTTTCTGTCGCACCAATCTTTCTGTCGACTTAAGACCACGATGGCCACCGAACGAGGTCTGTGGAGTGCCCCGTCGCGCCGTGCCCATCCACAGACACCGAGACCGACTTGTTCCTGCGTGCCAAATCGCTCACACCGCAAGTGAGGACAGAAAAATTGGTGCGACAGAAAAATTTCTAGGACGGGATGCTGGACAGCTTATCTCGAAATCACATCGAATTCGCCGCGTGATGGCAGGTTCGCTCTGTGCAACCAGAGGTTGGGCAGGAAGATGGGGAGGGGCAGGAAAATTTGAGACCGGTAAACTAGATAGCCTGCACTGCGGCCATCAGAGATAAACTCTCCATGCAGTCGCAACGCGACGGCAGGAACTCCCGCGATGGCTCGACCGCCTCTTTACGTCTTGTCTCGGTGCATGACGAAGTTGGTGGCTTCCAAAAACATAAAAAGCTGCGGTCCGCGAATCCGCCAAGAGGTCGCCGCCAACGCCCCACGTGGCACAACCCAGCACGCGATCGCCGGCGTCACCGCCAAACGCAGGTTTGCTCGAGCACGTCCACGACAACGAGCTAGCCGTTTACAACGCGACCCACCGGTCCGCATCATCCAACGCCCACGGAAACCAACCATGAACCGCATCAAGTCATCCCAACAAGCGTCCGGCCGCAGCCACGCGATCTCGCGTGTCCAGCAACAAGTCAGCAGGGCCATGCGAGATCCCGATCGATGGGTCATCCGGATCACCTATCGCGATGCCGACGGCGTCGTCACCGTTCGCCGAGTCAGCCCGACGCGATGGCGGAACGACAACACATTCGTCGCGTTGTGCACCGGCCGCGGCGAGCACCGCCAATTCGACGTCCGCCGGATCGAGTCGATCGAGCTGGACCACGCCGCCGACGTCCTGATGCCCGAGGGCGTCATCAAGAGATAGGGAACCACGATGCCTCAACGAATCAACCCCTACGCCGCCCCGATCCGCACCGCACCAACGCCAACCAAACGCACTTATGGCTGTTGGTTAATCGTGTCTTTGGTTGGCTGGTACATCACCATGTTCGCGATGTCGATCATAATCAACGAGATGGCCGCAAGAAATGATCGCCAACAGAAGATCATCTAAGACATAAACGATAAGCTATACCGCAAAAATATTATGCACCGCCCCCAAAAAAATGAATGGCTTCGTCAACCGTGAACTGGCTTAAAATCTGACGAGATTTTCGTTGCAACGACGTTTGCCCAAGCTAGCCAATCTTGACGCAATATTTATAGCACGGGAGAATCCCATCCTTGTCAGTAACAGCAGCAACTAACGACGAGCTGCTGACTGCGCCCGATGTGAGTCATATAACTTTGGAAAATCAGGTTCCTGTCGTACACACTCAAACCAACGATTAAGGCCCTACCATGTCAGACAATAAGCTTCGTGATGAGGTGATGGCGAATCAGGTTTATCAACGCGACCTGTTGAAGTGGAAAATTATACTTTGTGGAGGTGTGCTTGCATTCGGACTAGGATTTACGGGCGAAAACACACCAAATGCTTACGTATCACTTTGTGCTATCCCAATTTGCGCAGTGTATTGTGATCTGCTCGTGTATGACGCTGACTTACGTATCGCAACGAAGGCGTACTTCTATCAATCACAAAATGAGCTAAATCTTATAGGCGAGTATGAACAGTTTCTCAGATCGCGTGCCGTGAAAGCAACCCGTTGGTGGGACTTTCGAAAATACGCAGTTGTGGGATCCTCTGTCACATTGTCCGCCATCGTGGCAATCTGTGGAATCATCGGAATATATTCGAGAGCATACGATGTGATCGAAACGTGCATTGGGCTTACGCTGTCTGGTCTTTTCGGCATCGCTTCGGCACTTTTTTTGCGAAGAAAAAGGACCAGACACGCGATGCATTGAAAGGCACTCTGTCCAAATCTAACAGTGGTAACTAAAACTAGTTAACAGTTCTTGCGCCTCCACGCTCAGTAACGCCTAGTCGGGAACTTTGAAATGGATAACGGGAACAAAGGCGATCCGCGGATAAAGTAAGTGACGTCCTTCTTGCCAGTGAGTGCGTGTTTCTCAGCGAGAGCGAAAATCACACCGGAGTACCTCTTACAAATAGCTTCGTCCAAGCAAATGGTCCAATACGGACTATAAAAAGGGCAACTGACGGAGTATTCAACTGTAGACTAACGGCTCCGATTTCTCGAACAGTTTCGTTAAATAAGAGATACGATTGGTGAGCGCAAAAGACAACGATTGGAAGTTTGGTTTTTTGGTCGCAAGTATTGTCGGCGGTGTACTGATTGCCACTGGACTGCTCTGGTACGTCATCGGAGAGAAGCCTAGACAATGGTATCCCGGTGCAGAAAACGGATTTCAACAGGCGGCTCAATTTGGTGACTCCTATGGGTACGTAAACGCACTTCTTTCAAGTCTTGCGTTAGGTGGAGCCTTAGCAGCAATCTTCCTGCAAACTATTGAACTTCGCTGGCAACGAAAGGAACTTCAAGAATCCCAAGTGGTTTGGCGTGAGCAAACGCGACAAGCCGAAATGCAAGCGCGACAACAGGAACTTCAAGCTTTGGTAATGGCCGACCAAGTTAGAGCAATTGACCGGCAAACTCGCGCCGTACTGTTGTCTACCATGTATGCTTACAAGAAACAAATGGCAGATGCGGAAAGATCAAAGCAAATTGACCCTAAGTGGATAGCAGAAAGAATTGATCCCGTAATTCACGACCTGCAGACGATTCTCATGGAAGTGGATTCGCGAGGAAAGAACGAATTGGAAAGGGAAATCGTAGGGATCTTAAGACTTTGCTTAAGTAAGATCAACGAATCACAGCAAGATGACTATTCCGGCGTCGGAGTAATGGACTTGAAGAAGTCTGTATTTTCGTTGCGAAGATATGGATTGCGAGGACGCGAGAGTCTCGTCCTAAGCAGCATCGAAAACGTGCTTGAGACCATCGAATCTGTTCACCCCCCTTCAAAACAAATTGAGCCACTGAAATGCCTGGGATGGACGATAAACCAGCTTGCTGAATCAATTGTTCAGTCGGAAGGAATCGAACTCGATGATAGCAGCTATATTCCAGAACACTTATTGGGCGAGTACGGAAGCACGCAAGAGCAACTAGAAGCAGAATAAAAAAGGGGGCCGGTACCTTTTCCACGTTGGTACCTTTTCCACGTTGAGCGTTGGACAGTCGCACCTATATTGAATTGCCCATCAATTTTGCCCCCAAATGCCTCTGACGCTGAAATACCGAGATTAGACGCTCCACCTTCACGTAGTACGTCACCCCCGGCCAAACTTAGCAAGCCGGAAATCTTACCCAGCGGGGGCTCGTGTCAAGTTGTTTGTCACACCGGCGAAATTGGTTTGGAGCACCGGCGGCGTTCGGGCCAGAGTTCATAACGACGGCGATCGGTCAAAGCAGATTTGGCGAGGTCTGTAGCAAAAGAAAATGTAGTTGGTACGAATGACACGAGCAAAACGTTGGAGTCCAGTCTTTGGCCGCCGCTACGCTACAATCGGGTGCAAAAGCGTGTTGGACACCTTTTTCGCCCCTCCCCCTCGATCGCCTGAAATCACCGGTTTGCCGCAAGCAATGTTGATAGCGAAAAAGATCTCGAGAAAAAACGGTGAAGCGCACCGCTGGTTATTATTTTCCGATCTTCAGCTCTGAACTGCCAGCAATCAGAACTCGTTGCGCTATATACCGGATGAGCGAAATATCATGCGACATCAACGCTGCTTCTTTTGAATACGGAAGTAATAGATTCGCGGATTCATCGGATGAGCCTGTTTTCGTGTGTACGATTTTACATCGGAGATCGTAAATACGGTCAGCAATGTGATCACGCAAATCGGTATCGTCGCTAGCGATTGGAATTCTGTAATCCGTAAGCCCGTTGGTTTTCTTCGAGAAAAATGTTTTGCGTTCTTCCGATTGCTCACAGTAAGTCCGAAGTTCGTCAGCACTTAAACACTCGTGAATCGTTGAACGCAGCATCGATCGCTCATCAGCAAATCCTCTCGGTCCAGTCGATAGTGCAGATATGACACGAGTTAAATCTGAATCGCGATCGGCACGAAATGTTGGATCTTTTAGAATAGTTGCAACCCTTCGGCGAGCCACTGACCTGCTATATATTGGGAAATAAAATTCGACGCATTGGTAATAAGCGAGAAACTGTAGAAGTGGCATTCCGCTAGCAGAACGCGCGTACCAGTAGAGTGTGATCGGTGAAGAGTCAAATTCCGTTTTTGGAAAGACGGGAGCGGCGTCCGCATCGCCACGATGCACAGAGCCCATCTTTCGCCGACGTCTGATAAAACGGCGAAGGCTAAGTGCAGTTCCACGGTTCAAATCGATCTGGAAAAAAAGCGAATTTGAAACGCGTTCCAAAACACTTAACGCTTGATCGTGTGTCTGGAATGGGATACCAGTGATTTTGATCGACCATTTTCGTCCGCCGCGTAGCGCACCAATCCCAGGATTCAGGGCATGTAGGTCGTCACTCCAGATACCAGCCCTAAGTTCGCAGTCCGGCGCGAACGACTCGTCAGTGATGATAACCGGATCGTCGCTTTCGGCACCCTCGGTTGAAACGCCGAAAGCATCTGCGACGATAATACTTGCCATCGATCTCTGCGACTGAAGTACGGCTTCAATCGTTTGCTTTTCGCGTGATGCAATTGCGTCAAAGTCGCCGAGGAATATATAGTCTTCAAATTTGGCGTTCACGAATTGTTGAATTGATGCTGGTTCCCAGAAGTAGAGTGGGCGGCCTTCTCGGCCATTTGGCATCTCGACGGCGAGGTACTGCGAGCCTTCCTGGTCGCGTGCAAGTTTGCATTCGATTTTCGCGTCTTCACATCTTTGGATGACCTCGCTCGCAAGCTCGTCATAGCTACGTCCACGCGCTACCTTCTTCTTAGTTGCTTTCTTTTTATTGGGCATTCAATCTCTTGTCGTATTAAGGATCGTTCATCGGGTCGTCAGCGTGAGCGCAAGGTCTTTCGGCGTCTTGCAAAACGCGATCTTAGCGTACCCGTACAGATCGTCCATCGTTCGATGCGGCGAAGAAAGAGGCAATCTTCCCCCTCTGAAATCCTAGTGTCAAGCTCTCACACCCGTAGGATATTCATAAAGGGAAGTGCAATCCGTAGTCTCACAAACGGACAGTTTGCCTGGGAATGTCAAGGTTTTCTGCATCACAAGCCTATATGACTGACTCGTTACGATGCCGCAACAATCAAATTAAAATCGCTTTTGGTGGAGGCGGCCGCCTGATGCTTGACGGTACGCACCCCCCGGCCTACGATGACCGCGAAGATGGGGCCCGTCATCTTTTTCGTGCACCCACTGGTTTTGAGATGGAAGTCGATTTTTACAACGTCAACGCTGGCGAAGAGTTTGAGCACGATTCAAAACGGTATCGCAAACTGGATGACCGCCGAGCAATGTTGATCGACCGAAGCACGAGCGACCGCCGCGTGATTCACTTGATGCCGGAAAGCCGAGTGCAAACGGTAAAGCGTGGAACGTGAAAACGTACGTGTCACCTTTTGGAATCCGGCCCTTTTCCTAATCGGAGGGCTCCGTCCGCAATCATTGGTATGGTTCGCCGCCGGATCGCGTTAGTCTTTCGGGAGTGTGGCAGGACGAGGATTTGAGATTGCTGCGTAACACACTATTGCAAAGGTCGCCGAGAACGCAATCGACCAAGTGGTCATGTCAAGCATATCGTCAATCGCACACGACAGTGGGATGGTTTGGAATCTACTGCTGTTCATCCCCGTTCTCGCATTGAGCGCAATCTCGCGGGCATAGGTATTGACGAACACCCAAACCAACGAAACACAGTAGTGCAACAGAGTCGCAAGGGGAATCGAGGTCCGTGAACGAAAAAGGACCCACGCGACGATGAGCGTTGGAGTCAAATTAAGCAATCCGGCAATTTCTGCGTCGGTGCCCAGGGACAGCATCCGGTATTGGGCAAAGTGCAATGCCAACATCGCGATCGCGACAAGAAGGTCGAAGATGCGAAGTTTTGGCAAGTCGCTGTCCTGTTTGAGCGGTGGAGTAAATGCTGCGCGATCAAGCGAATCTGTCCAGCCGGCGAACGACGCGGATCAGCGGGGATCGGGGCATGAGCATCCATTTGTGAAAAATAACCACCGACCCGCAGGGCGAGTAGAACGGAGTCTCTCGGATGTTAGGATACGCTTTGTGTTCACGGTTTGCCACGGATTTCTCCTTTGTGGTGCCACAATATTTGATCCTTGTCCAATTGATCACCGAACCCTCTCAGAACCGGACTGGCGCCGTTAACGCATCCGGCTCCCAGCCGACACCTCTCACCTGGCATCACTTTGCACTCCCCATCGCAATCAAGTCCGTAATCTGCCCCGGATTCGGCAACGGGTGTCGCTCGAGGTAGAGTCCGTAAGCTTCCCAACTGAGATTTCGTCCCTTCTGACTACGACGACGCATCCAACGAAGACCTAACTTTCGTGCCGCCTCCCGGAACTTCATCAGCATCTCCCAATTGTCATTGACATTGTAGTACTGAAAGTGTCCCTGGAGTTTGCGGACCAACGTTGGCCAGACCTCGCGGTGCGGCGTCGTCAACTTGGAGCGGAACCAGTCTTTGAGCTCGCGGATCTTCGATCGAAACTTCTTTGCCGATGTTCTCCGTTTCAGTTTGAACTTTCCAGCGCGGCTTGTGCCGCAGTAATGCATGAAGCCAAGGAAGTCGAATGTGCCCGGAGCCCCTTCACCGGACCGCTGGCAATCGCGACTGGCAAAACGGCCGAAACGGAGCAACTTCGTCTTCTCCTCAGCTAACTCTAACGAATACCGACCAAGACGTTTGGTCAACACCTCACGAAAACGCAACGCGTCCGATTCTCGCTCGAACGTGCAGATAAAATCGTCCGCAAAGCGAATGATCGAGGCCTCGCCTTTGAGACGAGGCTTCACCTGCTGCTCGAACCACTCGTCCAGCACGTAGTGCAAGTACACATTGGCTAGCAGTGGAGAAAGAACCGAACCCTGCGCGACGCCTTCCGTGGTGGCGTAACGTTTGTCTTGAATCATCACTCCGGCGTGCAGGAACTTGGTGATCAGCCGCAGCATACGAGAGTCTTCAATACGTCGCCCGAGAAGCTCTTGGAGCTTCCCAAAATCAACGTGTTCAAAGAACCCTTTAATGTCCGCGTCGAGCACCAGTTGACTCGCCGGCGTGTGATTGTCTGGCCCAGATCGGCCAGTGCTTGGTGGCAGCTTCGCTTGGGGCGGTAACCGTACGAGGTATCATGAAAATCCACCTCGTAGATTCGTTCCAAGACCATGACGATCGCCCGCTGGACTATCTTATCTTCCACGCAAGCGATTCCTAGAGGTCGCGTTTTACCGTCTCCTTTGGGAATGTCTCGGCGTAAACTCGGCTGAGGACGATAGCTACCGCGATGGATTCGATCTTCGAGAGCTTGCAAGTTGCCTTGCAAATTCTCTTCGTAATCGTCCACCGTGACCCCGTCGATCCCCGGTGCTTTGTCTCGCTTGCGTCGTCGGAAAGCGTAGAACAGCAGTTCAGTGTTGAGCAACGAAAAGAGGTTGCTAAACGTCGCTGATGCGTCGCCCTCCGCTCTCGTGGTGATGCGATCCAGTCGATCATACACCGGCGTTCCACTTCTGTGAGTGG